>CAYXKP010000062.1:0-22529 GCA_964465695.1 uncultured Nitrospira sp. | reverse complement strand
GTTGAGCCTCTGAGCGACGCGAGAACAAAGCTGGCGGGCTTTTTCAATATCCTGTTGGGCATCTGCCTCGGCTTGATCATGACGCCGAAGGTGGAGGCAGCGCAATCGATTCGCGTGCTGTTAGCGCCGGATGTCCAACAACTGGAGGTACAGACCGATCAAACCATTTGGGTGACAGATGAACAGGATCAGGCATGGTCCTATCGGCCTGCTCTGCGGATCAAGGTGCGCGGCCATGCGTTGATCCTCAACGGCAAACCCGTGGTAAGCAATCAACTGACGGTGCGGGCGGGAAATCATGACCTCAAACTCCGGCTGAATGGGAACGGCAAGAGGTCAGCGCTTCATGCAAGCGATGACAAGGGCGTCCTCCAAGTCAGTGGGTTGATCCAGCTCGTTCGGCGGGGAAAAGGATTGCTCCTCATCAATCACGTCGATCTGGAGGAGTATGTCAAAGGTGTCGTGCCGGCGGAGGTGAATACCGCGTGGCACCCCGAGATGTTGAAGGTGCAGGCAGTCGCTGCTCGGACCTATGCGCTGTATCAACACATGCTGAGCTCCACAAGGGACTATGATGTGGTGGCAGGGATTCAAGACCAGGTGTATCGCGGCCGCCAAGGCATTGACGCACGGGTGGTGGAGGCCGTGGAATCCACGAGAGGATTGGTCATGACCTACGAAGGCGCGCCGATCTATGCCGCATTTTCCTCGACCGCCGCCGGGATCACGGAAGATGCGATGAATGTCTGGTCGAAGGATCTTCCCTATTTGAAGGGCGTGGAATGTCCGTTCGACATCGAGTCTCCGTATTATCAGTGGAAGGCTTCCATAAAGATCGAGACTTTGGAGAAAAATTTGCGACAACAAGGATTTGCAGTAGGCACAATCTCGGTCATTGCCCCGCTTGCCTACAGCCGAGCAGGGAGAGTGGCGACATTGCGGATCGAGCATTCGAGCGGAGAGTTGGTGCTACGGGGCGAAGACCTGCGTAAAGCGGTGGGGTACACGGTGGTACCCAGTACACAATTTTCGGTTGAATCGATCGGGGAGGACCTCGTTCTTTCCGGCTACGGAGCCGGTCATGCGGTCGGTCTGTGCCAGTGGGGCGCGAAAGAGCTGGCGGAGTTAGGCTATTCGTTTTCGAGCATCCTTGGTTATTACTATCCTGGGACGGAACTTCGAGACGCATCATTGACTCATGTCCCTCCTGTGCCTCCCGCCCCTGCGACCCCTTCTTCCTGATGCAACTCTCCGAGTTCGACTTTCCCTTCGATCCTTCTCTGATCGCGGCGGAGCCGGTGAGCCCTCGTGATTGCGCTCGGTTGCTGCTCATCGATCGCCAAGCTGACCGGCTTGTGCATCGCCGCGTCGCCGATCTCCCGTGCCTGCTACGTCCTGGCGATCTGTTGGTCGTGAATGACACGAAGGTCTTGGCAGCGCGGGTATCGGGAATCAAGAAGACGACGGGAACACCGGTTGAAGTGCTGTTCGTGAAGGATCTCGGTGAGGGCAGATGGGAAGTCATGGTGAAAGGCGCGTTCCGTGCCGGTCAAATCATCGAATTCGATCGGCAATCCTATGCCACGGTCGTCAAACGAGATGGGACCAGTACCGAGGTCCTCGTGAAGAGTCCGATGCCGGTCTCACGGTTGTTTGAAACACGAGGAGTCATGCCGCTTCCTCCGTACATCAAGCGGGCGCCGACTCGGAAGGATCATGACTGGTATCAGACGGTCTTCGCCAAACATGCCGGAGCGATTGCCGCACCGACCGCCGGGCTTCACTTTACGGAAGAACTGTTCCGACGACTACGAGAGGCCGCGATCAATGTGACCACGGTGACCCTGCATGTCGGCCCAGGCACGTTCAAGCCTGTGACGAGCGAGCGGATTGAGGACCATCAGATGGGTGGCGAAATTTTTCACGTGAGTGAAGAAGCAGCCGACGTAATCATGCGGACGAAACGTGCTGGTGGCCGGGTAGTGGCAGTGGGTACCACAGTCGTCCGTACGCTTGAAACTGTCGTGAAAGAAAAGGGGGAGATGGTTCCCCTGTCCGGCGAGAGCCGGCTCTTCATCACGCCGGGATTTCAGTTCAAGGTCGTCGATGCCCTCATGACAAACTTTCACTTGCCGAGGACTACCTTATTGATGCTGGTGTCGGCCTTTGCTGGAACAGAACTAATTCGCAGAGCCTATGAAGAAGCGGTCAACGAGCGGTATCGTTTCTACAGCTACGGCGACGCGATGCTGATCGTCTAATTATCGCCGACCTCGCATGGCCAACGAGGCGAAGTTGGCGTTACAGCAATTCTCTGTGGACGGTGATGGGCAGCTTGGCTTTCATGGATTGCTGGAATGAGACCAGGGCACGTTGTTGCTTCTGCAACAACATGTCATCCAACACCCGCTGTTTCGCCTCTGCCGCTTTAGCGGGGTCGGAATCTTGCGGTCTGGTCATGAGAGACTGTCCTTCGGCGATCTCCGCCGGTGTCAAGGCGACGGAATCTCGTACGATCATCCGAGCTTTATTGGCCAGCACTTCCTGGTGTTGGATCGATTCAAACGCGGCTGGGGTGAGATGATTCGCGGCTAGGATGCGCTTGTAGAGCTCCGGATCGAAGGCCCCGTTTTTCTGAAAGACCGGCGTTTGCATGATCAATTCCCGCAAATCGGCGTCGGAAACGCGCACGCCCATTTCTTCAGCGGCAATGATCCAGACACGACTATCGACGAGTTGTCCCACGACGAATTCCTTGAACTCTTCTTCTTTGAAATCGGTCTTAACGTTTTCTTTGTAGATGCGGCGCATATTTTCATAGGTGCGCTTGAATTCATCGATAGAAACCGATTGTTCTCCGACCTTGGCGACAGGTCCGCCGGTCTGGTCGCCGAATCCCCACCATCCCATCGTAATCACGAAGGCCACAGCCAAGACCCCCATGATGGATTTGAGCAGCCAAGGATAGTTGTGAGCTGCGTTGCGCATTGTCTTGATCATGTCAATCCTCGTATTCTATGAGTCAGCAGTGTACTTGCGGACGGGACGGATGGCAAGAGCGGATAGTTCTGAACTCCACGGAGTCTATACGAACATAATTCAGGGACCGGCCCTCCACATCGGCTCCAGGAGGTCGGAGGACGGATAGGCCCGGTTTTGAAAAGAAAGCGAGAAAAGATGGGTCTTTGTTTGTGGAAGTTGATGTATTTTGTTATACTTTGCCACTAATTAGAAGGAGATCCTTTGGCAGGGGAGGGGCCAGCCTCGACGGCGTTGGAAGTAAGAGTCTATCCGAAGGCCCATGTCCTGAATCGATTCATCGCCAAGTTAATTGATCTGTTCATTGTCGTCGCTGCCGGCGAAATCGCTCCTCCGGTCGGTTTCCTTTCCGGCTTGGCCTACATTTTGATTGCCGATGGGTTTGCAGATGGAAAGAGTATCGGCAAACGGTTGGTTGGTCTGCAGACCATGCGATGGGGCGGGCGGGATACGGCCGGTTTTAGAGAGTCGATTATCAGGAATCTGCCATTAGGCATCGCTCAGATCGCGTATGCGGTTCCCTACATTGGATGGCTCGTATCTCTCGGAATTTTAGCCTTCGAAAGTTTTTTGATCATCGGGAATGAGCAAGGTCATCGGCTGGGCGATGAAGTGGCTCGGACTCACGTATTAGACGCCGGTCAGCTTGCGGTCCCGGATTAAGTCAGTCCTACATGAAGCACACCGGCTGGGCGCCGAAGTGCCCGCCAATATGAAGGGAGAAACGCCGTGGGGTTCCCTGGAGATGTATTTGGTTGGTTCTCCGATGATCTGGCGATTGACTTAGGCACCGCAACGACGCTCGTGTATGTTCACGGGAAGGGGATCGTTCTGAACGAGCCCTCCGTCGTGGCGGTTGAAAAGAAGAGCGAAAAAGTACTGGCCGTCGGAGCCGATGCGAAAAAAATGCTCGGCCGCACGCCCGGGAATATCGTCGCGGTTCGGCCGATGAAGGAAGGTGTGATCGCCGACTTTGAGATGGCCGAGCAAATGCTGAAGCATTTTATCCGGAAGGCTCACAATCGCAGTGCGTTCGTGCGGCCGCGCATCATCATCGGTGTGCCGTCCCGCATCACGCAGGTAGAGCAACGCGCGGTACGCGATTCGGCCGAATTGGCCGGAGCGCGGGAAGTCTATCTGATCGAGGAGCCTGTCGCGGCCGCCATAGGATCCGGATTGCCGATCACGGAGCCCTCCGGCAACATGGTGGTCGATGTGGGAGGCGGGACGACGGACATCGCCGTCATTTCCCTGGGCGGCATCGTGTACAGCGAGTCCGTCAAGGTCGCCGGCGATCGGATGGACGAAGCGATCATGAATTACATCAAAAAGAAGTACAATCTGCTCATCGGCGAACATATGGCGGAACGGATCAAGTTTGAAATCGGGTCCGCCTATCCATTCGAGGAACGGAAAACCATGATGATCAAGGGGCGGGATTTGATTTCGGGCATTCCGCGCACCTTGGTCATCGATGACGCTGAGGTGCGTGAAGCATTGCAAGAACCCATCGGAACGATCGTGAACGCGATTAAAATCGCCTTGGAAAATACCCCGCCGGAGTTGGCCGGGGATATTATCGACCGCGGGATTGTGTTGACGGGGGGAGGTTCCCTCTTGAAAGGGATGGACACACGATTCCGTGAAGAAACGAACTTACCGATCATTACGGTGGACGATCCGTTGACCTCCGTGGTGTTGGGGGTCGGCAAGATTCTGGATGAGCTGGATCTCCTCCGAAAGGTATCGGTCATGTCTCAAGCGAACAACCTTCGGTAAGGTTCCATCCCACATGCGGATGGTCAATTTACGCGCACCGTACAGCGCCAGGCGTGTCGCCCTCATTCTTGCCGTCATTCTCGTGCTCGGCTTCCTGCTTCTTCCCGGCCAGCTCCAAAGTGTATTGCAGCAGGTAGGCGGTCCGTTAGGATGGATCATCAGTTGGCCTCTCCAGGCTGTGGCGGGGATCCATGATCGGATCGCGGATACCTGGGGGCGATATGTGGCCCTCCAAGGGGTTGAAGAAGAAAATCAGCAGTTGAAGAGGGAACTGGATCTTCTCAAAGAACAGAACGGGCAGCTGCGAGAAGCGTCGGTGGCGACCGAGCGGCTCTCAGCACTGCTGGAGTTTAAGAAGCAAGTCCTTCCCACGTCGGTGGCCGCCCAAGTCATCGGGCGCGATACCGGCAATTGGTATAAGACGATCATTCTGAACAAGGGTGCCTCCGATGGACTTCAATCGGACCAGGGAGTGATTACTCCGGCGGGTGTGGTCGGTCGCGTCGTCAAGACCACGGCGTCCACCGCCGTCGTCTTGCTCGTGACGGATCCCAATAATGCGATTGCCGGATTGATTCAGCGCACCAGAGATGAGGGAATCGTCGAAGGGACGACACAGGGGCAGGCTCGGCTCAAGTACATTCCGCTGTTGTCCAGCGCACGGCCGGGCGATCATGTCGTCACGTCGGGATTGGTCGGGGGATTCCCCCGAGGCATACCGATCGGCACGATCATAAGGATCGATAAGGAAGAAGAAGCGCTGTTCCAATCTGCGGAACTTTCTCCCGAGGTCGATCCGAATCGGATCGAGGAAGTGTTGGTCATTCGGTCTCCGTCTATTCCGAGCGAAGGGGAGCGTCTGGGCGTTCCGAAGCTCAAGCCATGAAAGGGCTCATCTATTTCGCCGTGATCGTCGGACTTGTGCCGCTTCAGTCCGTCCTCCTGGCACACATCAGCTTGTGGGGAGTGAAGCCGGACCTCGGTTTTGTGGCGGTCTGCCTGATCGGCCTCTTAGGAGGAGAGCTTGATGGCTTGTTGGTCGGTCTCGCGCTCGGATGGGCGATGAGTCTATTTTCTGCGCAAGACCTGATTTCAAGTGTGGTGTTGAAGGGGATCGTGGGGTTCGTCGCAGGCCTCGCGGGACGGCAAGTGGTCTATCTGAGCCCAGTCGTCCTCGTGATAGGACTGTTGGTTGTGTCCTGCTTGGTCGGGCTGGTTTCTCCGTTCGTCCTCAATCTCAGCGGGCAACAGGATTGGTGGTGGGCTGTCTCGACGGTAGTGCTGCCGCAAGCCTGCCTTGATGCGGTGATTGGAGGACTGATCTACTGGCTCATGTGGAGTCGGTTGAATATCGAGCAATTGATGGCCGAATCTCGGATGTAGGCGTTTATGATCTCAGCACATCATTCGGAATCGGAATTCGGTGACCTTCATCGGCGGCTGTTCATTCTCCGCGTAGGACTCTTGCTGGTGGTGGCGCTGCTTGGTCTACGTCTCTGGCACCTCCAAATTCACGAAGGGCCGTATTATCGCGACTTGTCGGAAAACAATCGTACCAGACTGGTGTTGCTCGAACCGGCCCGTGGCCTGATCTACGACCGGCACGGTGTTCTCCTGGCGAATAACGTTCCGAGCTTCAGCCTGTACGCGACGCTGGAAGATGTGAAGGATCGTGAGGCCTTGATTCAGCAACTGACCGACTTGCTCGGCCTGGACCCGACTCTCGTGCGGAAAAAGATGACCGCCAAAGGCAGCAAGATGCTTCCGCGCAAGATCAAGGACCGTATGACTCTGCGCGATGCCACGCTGGTTGAATCCCATCGTCTGGACATGCCGGGGGTCATGATACAGGTCGAGTCGCAGCGCAACTATCCGGGCGGCGCGACGGCGGCTCATCTTCTGGGCTACGTCGGAGAGATTTCAGCCGATCAACTGGAGAAACCGGAGTTTATCGATCTCCATCAAGGTAGCATCGTGGGACAATACGGTGTGGAAAAGTCCTACGATCGTCACATGCGGGGAATGGCCGGACAAAAAAGCGTGGAGGTCGATGCGCTCGGCCATGAAAAAAGGGCTTCGGTTGTCGAGAGACCCCAAGCGGGGAACGACCTCTATCTCACCATCGATGTGCGGCTCCAAAAAGTTGCCGAGGATCTGCTGGGCGAAGAACAGGGCGCCATCGTCGCGCTCGATCCGAACAGCGGTGATATCCTGGCTATGGCCAGCCGTCCCGGTTTTGACCCCAACGTGCTGTCAAGGGAATTGACCGCGAAGCAATGGGTGGAAATTGTGCAGGATGAAGGACGTCCCTTGAACAATCGCGCTTCACAGGGGCAGTATCCCCCCGGTTCCACGTTCAAGATCCCGATGGCCGTCGCGGCCTTGGAGACAAAAACCATGTCCCCTTCCAGTACTGTCTTCTGTAACGGGGGGTATCAATTCGGGAAGCGGCTGTATCACGACTGGAAAGCCAGCGGGCATGGGTACGTCGATCTGCACAATGCATTGGTTCATTCGTGTGACGTGTACTTCTATACGATCGGTCAACGGATGGGGATCGACGTGATGGCTGAGTTTGGAAAGGATTTCGGACTCGGGAAGGCCACCGGAGTGGAATTGCCGTCGGAACGATCCGGTATCATGCCTTCCACTGCCTGGAAGCAAAAGGCCAAGAACGAGTCGTGGTTGCCGGGCGAGACCATTTCAGCCGCTATCGGACAGGGGTATGTGACCGTGACGCCGTTACAAATGGCGAGTCTCGTCGGCACGGTCGCGAACAACGGAGTCAGCTACCGCCCTCGCCTGGTGCAGGCCGTTATGGATCGGACGTCGGGAAACCTTCAAGAGCTGCCGGCTGTGCCTCGCGGACAGATCAACGCGAAACCGGAAACCTTCCGCATCATCAAAGAGGCGCTCGCCGACGTGGTCACAAAGGGAACGGCGACGAGGGCAAAATCCTCTCTGGTGACGATCGGGGGCAAGACAGGCACGGCGCAAGTGGCGGCGCTTCGGGCCGGACCTGAAGAAAACATCCCCAAAAAGTTTCGAGACCATGCCTGGTTCGTGGCGTTCGCGCCGTTGGAATCGCCGAAAATCGCCGTCGCGGTGCTCGCTGAACATATGGGCCACGGCGGATCCGCCGCGGCTCCTCTTGCCAAAGAAGTCATTGAAACGTATATGAAGCTCACGCCCCAGGTGCCGGCCGTCACGTCGCAGCTGTCCCGCCTGAATGGGCCTGCGCATTCATCGGAAGACTCATGATCGATCGATTGACCGAGCATCGGGCCCTCGATAGTTTCGATATCCGCTATGTCGCCTTGATCCTCGCCATCCTGGCGATCGGAGTCCTGTCCATTTATAGTGTCACGCATGGGCAGCAGGGTGGGACGGCGCCGTATTATCTCAAACAGTTGATATGGATCGGCCTGGGCGCGGCGGCCTTCCTCGTCATGTGGGCGTCGGACTACCATCATTTGGCGCGTTTCGCCTATCCGGCCTACGTCTTCATCTTACTGATGCTGGTTTTTGTCCTCTTTGAAGGACGGACGAGCAAGGGGGCTCAGCGGTGGATCGCGATGGGCCCGTTCAGCTTCCAACCGTCAGAATTTGCCAAACTTATCCTTATCTTGGTGTTGGCACACTACTATTCGAAGGCCCCCCGCGTGGGGTGGCTGCAGCGCGTCATCGTTCCAGGACTCTTGGTGCTTCCCGGCCTCGTTCTCATCTTGAAGCAACCGGATTTGGGGAGCGGACTGAGCTTTGTCGCGGTGTATGCCGCCATGCTCCTCATGGTAGGCATCCGTTCGCAAGCCTTAGGATTTTTCCTTCTCTTCTCCGTCATGCTGTTTCCATTTGCCTGGGAGGGAGTGTGGGGGTCCTTGCATGATTACCAGCGACAGCGCATTATGGCGTTCGTCGACCCGGGTTACGATCCGGGAGGAAAAGGCTACCATGCCCTGCAATCGAAAATCGCGATCGGCTCGGGGGAACTCCTGGGTAAGGGGCTTTACGGAGGGACCCAAAGCCAACTGAAGTTTTTGCCGGAAGGCCATACGGATTTCGTGTTTGCCGTCTTTGCGGAAGAATGGGGATTTCTCGGCGTGCTGGTGCTGTTGACCCTGTTTGTGGGGTTGATCTGGTTATCGCTGGAGATCGCATCCAAGGCGAAGGATCAACTTGGAGCGCTGCTCGCCGTGGGAATCGTGGCGATGTTGTGTTTCTGCGTCGTGATCAATATCGGTATGACGGCGGGGATGTTTCCGATCGTCGGTATTCCCTTGCCTTTGGTGAGCTATGGCGGAAGCGCCACGATCATGACCATGGCATCGCTCGGGTTGCTGTTGAACGTCAAGCGGAAGCGGTTAAGCTTGTTTTATTGAGCGATGGAACCGAACGGCGGAACGTTCGGTTCCATCGCTCGGAGACGATAATTAAATTGACGGCCGGTGAGGCCGGTGTGCGGAGTGCGTGGCGGACCTGGGTCTTGGGCCCGCGTCCATCGCTCTCGACCGGCTTCCCTGGCTCGTAGATCAAAGGAGTCATTATGGGAAGTGAGATTGCGATAACCGTCGCGCGGGAGGAAACCCGCGTGGCCGTGCTTGACGGCGGAGTCGTCACCGATTTGTTCGGTGACCGCGCGAAGCATAAGGATTTTGTCGGAAACATCTACAAGGGAAAGGTGGCCAAGGTATTGCCGGGCATGCAAGCCGCCTTTGTGGACATCGGACTGGAAAAGGCGGCATTTATGCACGTTTCCGATCTGCTCGTGGATGCAGAGCCGGGAGACATGCTGGTGGAGGCCGAAGAAGACGAAAAAGATTCGGAGATGCTCCGGCCGAAGCGCCAGAGCGCGAAGCCAATCGAACAGCTGCTGAGCGAGGGTCAGGAGCTGATGGTCCAGATCTCAAAAGGTCCGATCGGCACCAAGGGGTCTCGTGTGACGACGTACGTTTCCCTTCCCGGGCGATATCTCGTTTTTATGCCCAACGTGGACCATATCGGCGTATCCCGGCGGATTCCACGGGATGAAGAACGGGCGAGATTGAAGGAGATCATGCGGCGGGTCCGGCGCTCCGGATTCGGCTATATCGTGCGGACGGTCAGTGAGGGGGTCAAGGAAGATGAATTGAGATCCGACGTGGATTTTTTGCACGTCCTGTGGCAGGACATTTTGACGAAGCGGGAACAAATGCCCGCTCCCGCATTGCTGCATTCCGACTTGAGCTTGAGCTTCCGTGTCGTGCGGGACCTGTTCGGCAAAAAAGTGGATCGACTGTGGATCGATTCGCGGGAGGAATACGAAGCCATCCGTGATTTCGTGCAACGGTTTTCTCCTGAACAGACCTCGCGGATCCATTTCTACGACAAGGATGAGCCTTTGTTCGACCATCTGGGAGTCGAGCAGGAAATCGCGCGGGCGATGAGCCGGAAAGTATGGCTTAAGTCCGGAGGCTATCTGGTGATCGATCATACCGAAGCGATGACGGTGATCGACGTCAATACGGGACGCTTTGTCGGGAAACGGGACCAGGAAGAGACCATCCTGCGCAACAATCTCGAGGCGGCCAAAGAAGTGGCCTATCAGCTGAAGCTGCGCAGAATCGGCGGCATCATCATCGTGGATTTCATCGATATGGAGCGGGAGAAGAATCGGGATAAGGTCTACCATGCGTTGGTGGATGCCATGGCGTCGGACAAGGCCAGAACGAGGATATCAAGGATTTCGGATCTCGGCCTGATCGAAATTTCCCGCGAGCGGGTACGGGAGGACCTGTTACGTTCATTGTCCGAGCCGTGCCGCTACTGCGAGGGCCGTGGGTATACGAAGTCTCCCACGACCGTGGCGTACGAAATTTTCAGGGAGATCCGACGGATCGAGCCGTCTGCCGATCAGCAACGGATTATCGTGGGAGCTCATCCCACGGTGGCCGAATTGCTGCAAGACGAAGAGCGCCACGGCGTCGAGGTCTTGGAGCGGGACTGTTCGGCGAAAATCATCGTCACGCCGGACAGCCAGTTGCATCTGGAGCAGTACGATCTGGTCGTGCTTTAGTCGAGTGCCGCTACGGACGCCCGCCTTTGCGGGGGAGATGTTTTACCCTCCTGCCGTTGAAGCGAATTCACTGCCGATGGCCGAGATCGATC
Source organism: uncultured Nitrospira sp. (assembly GCA_964465695.1). Classification (GTDB taxonomy): domain Bacteria; phylum Nitrospirota; class Nitrospiria; order Nitrospirales; family Nitrospiraceae; genus Nitrospira_D. The sequence continues at coordinate 11,567 of CAYXKP010000062.1, read as the reverse complement.
ATGGATGAAGCTGCATTGACCTCTTGGCTCACGCTCCAAGCGATTGACGGCATCGGTGATCGCACCCTGGTCAAATTGATTCACGCGTTAGGCACTCCGGATGCGGTGCTCGGTGCGACGATGGACGAGTTGATCAATGCCGGTTGCAGTCCGGAACTGGCTCAATGCGTGCGCAGGGGACCTGAATCGAGTATCCGGCGGCAGATCGATCGCCAGGTGAAGATCGTTGAACGATCGAAGATTCAAACCGTCACTCTGTTTGATCAATCCTATCCGGTCCGACTCAAGACCATTCCGGATCCGCCGCCGTTGTTGTATATAAAGGGAAGTTTATCGCCGGAGGACGACATTGCGGTGGCGATCGTAGGCGGCCGACGGGCGACTTCATCCGGGAGACTCATCACGGAGGAAATCGCGAGGGACCTGGCCGGATGTGGAGTCACGATCGTGAGCGGTCTGGCGCGGGGGATCGATGCAGCGGCGCACCGAGGTGCGCTGACGGGGAAGGGTCGTACGATCGGCGTGCTCGGCTGTGGGATCGACCGGACCTATCCGTCGGAACATCACACGCTCCGCCGCAACATCGAATCGCACGGCGCCGTCATCTCGGAGCTGCCGATCGGCGCCGCTCCTCAAAGTCATCACTTTCCGAGAAGGAATCGGATCATCAGCGGGCTGTCCTTGGGCGTGTTGGTCGGCGAGGCCGCGATCGACAGCGGCTCGTTGATCACGGCAAAACTGGCGCTGGAGCAAGGCCGGGAGGTCTTCGCCGTACCCGGTCCCGTCAAGGAAGAAGCCTGCCGAGGATCGAATCGATTGATCAAAGAAGGGGCGAAATTAGTCGAAGGCGCGCAAGACATTCTGGATGAGATTCTTCCGCAGGTCGATGCCCGGCAACGCGCCATGCTGCATCTCAATCGCATGCCGATGGAAGTCCGTCCGCCGCTGGGAGGGGAAGAGACATCGGTGTACGAAGCGCTGTCCTATGAGGCCCGTTCTATTGATGCGGTGATCGAAAGCACGGGGCTGGGCGTGGCGCAGGTGTCCGCGGCGTTGCTTTCGCTGGAATTGAACGGGTGGATTCGCCAACTTCCGGGGCAGCAATACATCAGAATTTAGCATCCGGAAAAACTGAGTCCTGTGCCGAAGTCAACCGCCGATCGCATGAGAATGAACGATTTATCGGCGTAGAGGTTGTCTGACATACAACGGCTGATGTGTGACGACAACAATAAGGGGTCCTTGTCGCACGGGCGTTTTATATGTCGCCTATGGTTCCTTACATCTTGCTGATTGCTATCGTCTGCCATTCTAGTTGCACGAATCTCCGATATTTGGTACGGATGATACAGTTCTTGGGAGCGAGACGGAGTTGTCATGGCAAAAAATTTGATTATCGTTGAGTCGCCGACGAAGGCGAAGACGATTACGAAATATCTCGGCCGCGGCTATACCGTTATGGCATCCGTGGGCCATATCAAGGATCTGCCGACCAGCAAATTGGGCGTCGATCTCGAAAACGACTTCGAACCGCAGTACGTCACCATCAAAGGCAAATCCAAGGTGTTGGCCGAGATCAAGAAGAAAGCCGAGGAAGCCGACAAAGTCTTCCTGGCACCGGACCCCGATCGGGAAGGGGAGGCGATTGCCTGGCATATCGAACAAGAGCTGCTGGGAAAATCAAAGAAGAAAAAGAAAGACGGAAAGATCTTCAGGGTGCTCTTCAACGAAATCACCGAATCAGCCATCAAGCGCGCGCTGCAGTCGCCGGGCGAAATCGACATGAAACTGGTCAACGCCCAGCAGGCCCGCCGCGTGCTGGACCGCATCGTCGGATATCAAGGCAGTCAGTTGCTCTGGGACAAGGTTCGGCGGGGGCTCAGCATGGGCCGGGTGCAGTCGGTCGCCATGCGGCTGATTTGCGAGCGCGAAGCGGAGCGGGACGCGTTCCGATCCGAAGAGTACTGGTCGATCACCGCGCTGCTGGCCGGAGCCGATCCTCCCGCATTCGAAGCGAAGCTCCACAATATCAACGGCGAAGAAGCCTCGATTGAAAATGCCGAGCAAGCCGGCCGCATCGTCGGCGAGATTCAGGGAAAGACCTTCGTCGTCCAATCGATCGAGCGCCGGGAAAAGAAGCGAAATCCCGTTGCGCCCTTCATTACCAGTCGGTTGCAGCAGGAAGCCTCGCGAAAGCTGCACTTCTCGCCGAAAAAAACGATGACGCTGGCGCAGCAGTTGTATGAAGGGATTGAGATCGGCGCCGAAGGCGCGACCGGTCTGATCACGTATATGAGAACCGACTCCCCGCGCATTTCCAATGAGGCGACGGCCGACGCACGCGAGGTGATCCAGTCGCGGTTCGGGGCGGACTATCTTCCTGCCGTGCCGAACGTCTACAAAACCTCGAAGGCGGCGCAGGAAGCGCACGAAGCGATCAGGCCGACCTCGGCGGGACGCGACCCTGAATCAATCAGACAATACTTGGATCACGATCAGTACAATCTCTACAAGCTGATCTGGAATCGGTTCATCGCGTCACAGATGGTGCCGGCAATTTTTGACGTTACCCGTATCGATTCGACGCCGGTGGAGACCAAAGACAGGTATCTCTTCCGCTCGACCGGAACGGTCGTGAAATTTCCCGGCCATACCATCGTGTACATGGAAGGGGTCGATAAAGAGCTGCCTTCGCAGAAGCCCAAGGCCGATCAGGAAGCGGACGACGATGAACGTCAGCTCCCGCCCCTGACAGAAGGCGAACGGCTGCGCCTGGTCGAGCAGGATGGGCAGACGGTGCCCGGAATGGTATCGAAGCAACACTTTACGCAGCCGCCCCCGCGATACAACGAAGCGCTCCTCATCAAGGAGCTGGAAGAAAAAGGCATCGGCCGACCCTCGACCTACGCGGCGATTATTTCCACGATCCAGGATCGCAAGTACGTGGAAAAGACCGAAGGGCGCTTAGTCCCGACGGAAACCGGAAAAACCGTGAATGAGTTCCTTCTCAAGGGCTTTCCCGACCTTATCAACGTCGACTTCACGTCTCAGCTCGAAGAACAATTGGACGAGGTGGAAGAGGGGAATAAGCAGTGGGTGGCCGCGGTGCGCGATTTCTACATGCCGTTCACGCGGGAAATGGAGCGGGCCAAGACCATTCCCGGGCCCAAAGACACGGTGGAGCCGCCGACCGACATTCCTTGTGAGAAGTGCGGACGGATGATGGAGATCAAGTGGGGCCGGAACGGCAAGTTTCTCGCCTGCCCGGCGTACAAGGACGATCCGCCCTGCAAAAACACGCAGAATTTCGAAAAGCTGCCGGACGGTACCATCAAAATCGTGCCGAAACAGGAGCTCACCACGGATCAGGTCTGCGATAAATGCGGAAGTCCGATGGTGGTGAAGACCGGCCGTTTCGGCAAGTTCATCGCCTGTTCGGGCTATCCGCAGTGTAAGACGACCAAGCCGCTGGCGCTCGGCGTCAAATGTCCCCAGCCTGACTGCGGAGGGGATCTCGTGCAAAAGCGCACGCGCAAAGGTCGGTCATTCTTCGCCTGCAGCAACTATCCCAAGTGTGAATTTGCTATCTGGGATCGTCCCGTGCCGAAGGCTTGCCCGACGTGCCAGGCCCCATTCCTGGTCGAAAAAGTCAGCAAGCAGGACGGCCGCAGCGTCCAATGCCGCAACCAAGATTGCGGCTACCGCGAAGCCGGGTGACGATTCGAGAGTGTGGCTCCATCCTCCTCGCAGCCGTCAATCAACACAGTCCATGCCGCACGTGAACGGCGATTGACCTGACAAGATCGATGTCCATTCATCATAATATGCTCGCAGTGGCGGTCGTGTGGTGTGCAGGCCTGGTCTGGCTGTCGCCGGCTTCGGCGGAAGAGCGATCTCCCAAGATGGCCGGGGAACAGACCGTCGGGGTCGTGATCGGCGGAATGCTCCCTGTTCGGCTGATGGATCCGCAGTCCTCCACGTTAAACGGGGTGGCCGTGCATCCCTCTTGGCAGATCGCGTTGACCGATCGCCTCAGCGACGCCTGGTGGGGCGGCTCGATCGCGCTGGGGGTCGAAGCGGCGTTCCTAGGGATCGCGGAACCGACCGGGGCCTATGGTATAGGTTTCACGCCAAAACTGATCTATACGATCACCTCCTTTGGCCGGTTGACGCCCTATCTGGAAGGCGGCGGCGGTCCGCTGTGGACGAATTTCGACGGCCGCATTCCCGAGCAGGGATCGGATTTCAATTTTCTGGTCTGGGGCGGCGCAGGCGCGAGCTATGATCTGACTGCACGATGGGCGCTCAATGCCGGAGTCCGCTTCAGCCACATCTCCAACGGCGGCACTGATAGCCCGAACAGCGGGGTCAATTACCTGCTGCCGTTTATCGGACTCTCGGCCAAACTCTTTTGAATGTAGCCCGGCTCTTCTCTTCGATTGATTCGAAAGCGCGCTGAAGGTGCATCATGCGATGAAGCGCCGCCCGAGGGTGTCTGGTAGGATGTGGCGGCCATGAGCCAGCCATCGGCCACCACTGCACCGCGCCAAGCCGCCGTCCTCTTCATTCTCGTCACCGTCCTGCTCGACATGTTGTCGTTCGGCATCATCATTCCGGTGCTGCCGAAACTCGTCGAGGGATTTTTCTTCGGGAATACGGCGCAGGCCGCCGAGCTGTATGGGCTGATGGGGACGGCCTGGGCGTTCATGCAGTTCTTCTGCTCGCCGATACAGGGCGCGCTGTCCGACCGGTTCGGCCGCCGTCCCGTCGTGCTCCTCTCCAATCTCGGCTTGGGACTCGACTACATCGTGATGGCGCTCGCGCCGAACGTGGCCTGGCTTGTGGCGGGCCGCGTCATCTCCGGGATGGCCTCCTCCAGCTTCAGCACGGCCGGTGCCTATATCGCCGACGTGACCCCCCCGGAACAGCGCGCGGCCGCGTTCGGTAAGATCGGCATGGCCTTCGGACTGGGCTTCATCTTCGGTCCCGCCTTGGGCGGCTGGTTGGGGGCGATCGATCCCCGGCTGCCGTTCTGGGGCGCGGCGGCACTCAGTCTGATGAACGCCTGTTACGGATTTGTCGTGCTGCCCGAGTCCCTGCCGCGTGACAAACGAACGCCCTTCCTGTGGGCCCGTGCCAACCCGGTCGGCTCGCTCATGCTGTTGCGCTCACACCGCGAGCTTTTCGGTCTCGCCACAGTCTCGTTCCTCGGCTATCTCGCCCATACCGCGCTTCCTGGCGTGTCGGTTCTGTACATGGGCTATCGCTATGGTTGGGGAACGGCCGGCGTGGGACTGATGATGGCGGGCGTCGGTGTGGCCGCAACGATCGTGCAGGGCGGCCTCATCCGTCCGATCACCAATCGATTCGGGGACCGCAAGACACTTCTGATCGGCCTACTGTGCGGGTCAGTCGGCTTTTTCGTCTATGGGATCGCACCGGAAGGCTGGATCTTTTGCCTCGGCATTCCCGTGATGGCCTTCTGGGGACTCGCCGGTCCGGCGACGCAATCTCTCATGACGCGCCGCGTCGGCAGTGCGGAACAGGGTCGGCTGCAGGGCGCCATCGCCAGCATCAACGGCGTGACCAGCCTGATCGGACCGATTCTCTTCACGCAGACCTTCGCCCATTTCATCCGGTCGGATTCTGCCCCCAGTATGCCCGTCGAATTCCCCGGCGCGCCGTTCATCTTAGCCTCGCTCATGCTTCTCGGCGCAGCCGTGGTCGCGTGGCGGGCGACGAAAACGGGCGGACCATAGATCACCGGCACCGTCAGTCGCCGGCATGTCCATGTGCCATAGGCCTTGTTCGTGACGGCGATGTACTACGGCGTGCAAGTTGTCACCGTGACAGGGAACGCGATCCGGTGTCTAATTCAGTGGAGGAACGACACCTGCAAAGTTCAGCAAATCGGTGATCTCGAAGTCTCCCGGTTTAGCCGACGGCAAAGTCGGCTTACAGTTCTTATCGATGACCGGGCAGGCGTCCTTATCGGCCTTCAATAAGCCGATCAACACTTCTCCGACGATCCGACCTCCGACCGGGCCCAGGCGCAAGCCGCTCTCGAGTACTTCGGCCTCCTTCAGGATGTAGTAAAAGAGCGGGGTGCTTCGGTCCATGTTGAAAGGTGCCAGTTCGGACAGTTGTTCGGCCGTCAGTACCGGAACGCCCATCACTCGGGCAATCGCTTGCCCTGACGGAATCCCGAAGCTGACATGCCGCATGAGATTGCGGGCGGCCAGCGACTGAATTCCGTCCGAGGGCATCCCGGGCGCCGATGGCCCAGGGAGTTGCATGAGCCGACTCGACAGTTTCGTGTCGATACGCTTGTTACGGAGGACGTTGTCGGTACCGAATGTGAAGAAATTCTGCCAGTCGACGAACCGACGAGGCGCCCGTTTGCCGCCGCGCAAGTCGTTGGGATCGGGATCGTTGGGATCGGCTGAAGCGTTGAAGATCGACAGAGCGACCGACGGCCCGCCATCCGGTCCAAAATTTATTCGATAACTCGGCCGAACTTGTGAATGGCCGTATCGATATGCGGCCGCCGCAAACTCCACGGGGATCAGCGGATCGCCGTTCGAATTGCGAAACAGGGAATTCTGAGCCGGGTCGTCGATCCTGAAAAAGCGCGGGCCGTTCCGCACGATCTCATCCACCTGATCCTGCCCGATCGTCAGCGGCAAAAATTCGTGGAGAATGATCCGTTGGTAGTGCCATGTCACCAGACGGCGCGCCTCGTTGAAACGCTCTCTGCCCGAACGAGGGGCCTGGGCGGGATCCGAGCGTAACCGATCGACCACGGCGTTGTGAAACTTCAGCATGGCCAAGTGGAACTGACTGAGGATGATATTTTCGTCGTTGCGGCTGTCTGCGATGATGGCCCTCTTGTTGGGATCGCGCGGTAGGTCGAATCGCACGGCGCCTTTTCTGGAGACTTGTTGGGATCCCGGGATGGTTTCGACACGGAATTTTATGTCTCCTGAGGTGGTATCGTACAGTTCAGGCGATTTGTCGGGGCCCTCACCATACAGACTATCGAGGTCCAACGCGGCGGTGCGAAAATTCGTCGTCTGCCGGGCTTCGGTTTGCTCGAGGAGCGATTCCTTCTGGAGGCGTACAACATCGTGACCTACGAACTGACCGAAGAATGTCATTCCCGCCGTCATGTTTGGATTATCGGGATTGATCGCATTGGCCTGGCCGTCCCGAGCATCGAGGAGGCCTCCTCTCGCGCCGAGCTGGTTAGCCTGTTCCCTGGCTGCATCGGTCGGAGGAGCAGAAGGCGGCAACTCTGGAAACATACGGCTGAAAACATTGCCGGAAACGGGAGGATCGGAAACGGGAGGGCTATTGGGTTCGGTTCCAGGCTGGGTGTTCGTCTCCGCTGCCTGTTCGCCACTGCAAGCTAGTAGACCGGCAAAACCAAGCGCAATAAAACATGTAGCCCGAATGCGCATCGTGCACCTCCTATTACGTGTTACGTGACCGATCAGTTCATCCGGCACTGAATAGCTCGCTAAACGCGGTATGCGAAAAGCTCACTCATTCTCTAATACATTCCTTCAGCTGAGGATGTACTGGTGCACGGTTCAGGGTCTTTGACTTATACACTTCAGAAGTCCAAGGCAATCGGCTCAAACACTTCAGAAGCGACACGTAACATGGGCTATGCAAGGGGAAAAATGGCCTAGGTAGGTCCCTAAAGAAATATTCCAATGAGGACCTCCACAACCAAGCTGACCAAGCCGGTGAGTGGACAATTCACGCGTCATGACAAGGGTTTCTTCACTTTGCACGATGTCAGGGCATGCCATTATTCCGGGGCTTTCGTAGGGAGTATCCCCCTCCTTCGTTGTATGCAGCCCTCCTATGTGGATTGCGCTTGCAGGAATTAGTGCAACAGGCAGGATGGAAGAAATAAAGGGCTCAGCATGCGCTATGCAACCGTGAGACGACCAACGCTTCCAAACCGGCATTCTCGTCGCCTCGTTGATTACAGGTACCTCAGGCTTTCTCCGGTCAGGCTCTTGGGAAACTCCAGAGCGACGGATTGTACGAGCAGGGTGGAGGTGAAGCCCCCAAGAAACATTGACCCGTTTGATCGCCGTGTAAGGCGAATCGATTGCACTTCACTATGATTTTGAGTACAGTCGGCTCGTGCTTGAACGTCTGCGAGCGCTTATGAGAGCGGGCCGGTATCGAGTCACGTTACATGCAGAACAAGAGCGTGATGCTGACAGATTACGATCGACGAAATTGAACAAGCGTATTCCGGTGCTGCCAGTGAGATTATTGAAGGCTACCCAGACGATCCACGGGGCATTCAGCACTTGTGCTAGCGTTTACGGACTCACAGGAGCCGTTGCATGCCGTGTGGTCGATTCACGACAACACGGCCATTCTGATCACGATCTATCGGCCGGATTCAAAGCTGTGGACGAACTGGCGGAAGAGGAAAGGGAGGCGGTCATGAAGTCCTGCCCATTCTGCAAAGCCCCGGTGAAACGAAAAACGATCGAACACGTCCATCGGTGGGGAAAGCGCCTATTTCTGTTTAAGAGCGTACAGGCTGAGGTGTGCAGTCAGTGCGGGGAAACATTTTTTAAGCCTGCGGTCCTGCGGCTCATGGACCGATGTGCTGCGACGGGCAAGGTCGGGCGAGCACGGGTGAGTATTCCTGTGATTAGCTTGCCGGACAAAGTCAGCGCGTAAGTGCCGAGTTCTTGAGCTGGCCGGTTATTTTCCGCATCCCACCTTCGCACATGCCAGAGGTCGGCAGCTCTTATTCAAAAGCTATGGGCTGTATGAAACCGAAGATTACAACATCCAGTGGGAATGTCTTCCGTGATCTGGGATTTCGTCACGAGGAAGCCGAGCATCTGCTGGTCCGGGCGGATCTCATGATTCAGATACAGAAGCTCATCGCGGCTCGTGGCCTCAAACAGAAGGCTGTCGCCAAGACACTGGGCGTGACTCAGCCGCGCGTCAGCGATCTTCTCCGAGGGCGTATCGATCTGTTCAACACCGATGCGCTGATCGATATGCTCACTAGTATTGGCGCGACCATTCATCTGACCGTGAAGGTTCGCCTGACGGCATGAATTGGTTCTTCCAAATGAATAAGTCAATACTCATGTCAGGCCCCACGTTAGGTGAACTATGATAAGGACCAAGAAGATGCACATTTCGTATGTTGTGATGGCCGCCTGCGTTTGCACATGCTTCCAGGTGACACCCGTGCAAAGTGCTGGCCATACCGATCAAGAATGGAAAGATTACAGTGTTAGATCGATCGGCGAGGAGTCGAACGCCGCCCCGTCACTTAACTTTAATGCGCATCGTCTACGCAATCTCCGCATCACCTCGGCGTATGCTGATCTATATTTGGCTAAACCCGAGGCTTTCAAATGGGCTGGATTGGCAGCCACGGTTTCAAGGGATATAGGTCTGAGAATTGCCCAAGCCTCTATCAGCAACAGTACCGCGGCCAATATTGCTATCAACATTGCGAAGAAGGCTGGCTGGTTGTCCCCCGACCTTGATGTGGGCTCTTGGGTCTCATAACTGGCCACTTCCTTGGTAGCGGAAACTACGCCGTATTCAAGGATCTATACTGGCAGCACTTGGTCGCGAAGGAATGTGGGATGTACGTGCTCAATCTCGATAGCCTGCCATCCTTGTTAAGGGAAGGATGGCAGGAGATCCGTGCAGGAATTCAGGGAGGGGACCAAAATAAGGTGTGGGTTGGCAACACAAAGCTGCTCCAATACGAGCAATCAGTGACGCTGCAGAAATACGTGTATGACGTGGATCGAGCACTCTGGAAGGAACTGACTCAAATTGATAGGGAGAAATGGTCTTTCTTGCGATCACCATCGGGGGTCTCCTTCATGGACGTAAAGCCCAACGGCGATTTTGGCCAGTTTTCGGACAGATGGGAATGGATTGGGAAGGCCATAGTGCAACCCTCGCAGAAGTTGGACTCCGCTAGCTCCATCTCAGGGCCAGAGCGTGGCAGGAGCATGGTTGACCAAGTTGGAAGGGTGCGTGTGGAAACCATAGAGGAGATCCGCAGGCTTGAATCTCTATATCCTTACCGTAAGCTTAAATCGCTCCAAAAGCCGACATGTCAAAAGCTCTCCTCGGTGGCCCCTGGGCCCATCAAGAACCTGCGGGTAGAGTGAAGAGAAAACTAAGGGGTCGCCCATCTGTCGAAGGTATGGGGTCGGATACTGGTCTGGTTTTCTAATGGCGTCCATTGGGGGCCGGATCTTGAACCATGCATGGCGCAGAGATATCGATTCAGCTCTGCCAGCCAACCTCCAGCAGACGCCGTCCTCTCCAGTCTCCGGCCCCGAAAGAATCAGTACCGCTCGTCATGTGGCCGATGTGATATCAGACTCGACAGCATCTCTTACATTGAACTGGCGATATGATGGCTCGGTACAGGAAAGACAACCTACTCGCTGAGCAACTTACCGAGCCCCGCGTAGCCCAGCGCTTCGAGCGACGCATTGAACCACGCATAATTTGTGGGGGGTCAGCAGCTGGGGGTCACCTATGAAAATGGCTGTCAAGGGGCGAGCCTGACCATCTGCGATCCGGGTCCGTGCGCGTCTCAGTGGACGACGAGTCAGTCAACTATGCGGGCTCAGGGCCCAGGATGAAATGGGACTCGGTCGCGCAATCAAGTCTCGGGGCCTCGCTCACCGTGACGGGGAACTGGCCATGACCCCAGGGCGCTGGCCGGAGCACTCCTTCGCGATCGGACGAAACACCTCCTGCTTCGTCAACATCGCGTAGATGGTTGTGAGCATCGCACGAGCTACCGCCACTCGGCCCACGTTCCGCCCATGTTACTTCGCCACCCGATAGTAGAGACTCCGAAACTGCGGGGCCCCGTTGATGGCATGGACAGACAGTTCCACGAGAATCCAGCGGAGCCACGAGGAGCCTTGCTTTGTCAGCCGCCCTAAACGGACCTTTCCGCCAGAAGCATGCACAGAGGGGACCAGCCCCGCATACGAACACAGATGGCGGCTGTCGGGGAATCGATGCACGTCCCCGATCTCACTCAGAATAAGGAGCGCCGAATACGCGCCGATCCCTGGCATCGTCTGGAGCAGCCGCGCGTGCGGATTGGCCTCAGCGTGGACCGTAATCCGTTCGCGCACCTGCTGGATCTCGGTGGTCAGATTGGTCAACGTACGGAGATACCCCGAGCGCCACCCGGTAACAGGGCCGCACCGGCACGGTGGCCAGAAACCGCTGGCTCTTCACGCCACACGTCGTGCGCGTCGGCGGCTCAAGGCCTGTCTTATTGACGATGGCTGCAATTTTTTTTCACCTACGTGCGGAGCCGGACCAACGAGGCCCGGTACCGAAGGAGCTCCCGCGTATCTCGCACCTCGCGGGGTGGAATGTAGGCCGCCGGGACCAAGTCGGCCCGCAGGAGGTGAGCCAACGTGGTCGCATCAATCTTATCGGTCTTGATGCGGGCACTCGCGATGGCCTTCGTCTTCAGCGGGTGCGCCAAGACCAGATCGGGATGCCGCTCCTCGATC
>CAYXKP010000061.1:0-25646 GCA_964465695.1 uncultured Nitrospira sp. | reverse complement strand
CCTCTCCGGTGATTGGTTTGCCCACAACACCCACCACTATCATGACAAGTTTTCATATGTCCTCATGTCGGTCCACGATCTCGGCTTACCGATAGACATAAGCGTCGCTGTCATCGAAGTTCTCCTTAGAATTATGGCGCTTGTGGCCATATACAAAATCATGCGCTTAATCACAAACGAACACGCATTTATGTCGTTTATGATTGTACTTGTTCTTGTAATTCTAGAACGGACGAAAAGTGTAGGTGGCAGCTATATCTTCTCAACGATACTGGAACCTTCTTCCTTTGGAAGCGTTTTTTCACTTATCGGATTTCTATTCTTTCTTCACGGTCGTTTTTTTATTTCGGGTGTTAGCATTGCCCTCGCCGGCTATATGCATACAAACTTTTTGCTTTTAGGCTTTATCTATTTAGGCATTGCTCACGTGTTCTTAGGGTTCGAAAGCTTGACTAAGCGAGTTATTGTTCAGTTTTTGCCCATGATTTTTACTCTTGCCATAGACCTCCCCTTTTTACTCAACCTGGTCTCTTCTGAAAATGGGGAAAAGGCCACCTATATATTTCAGTTCATTCGATCGCCACATCATTATGTCCCACACTATTACCTGGTTGATTTTCTATTGTTTGCAGGCTGGTCAATACTGGGATTAACGAGTTTACGGCTGATCGCTATAGAGAAGAATCTGAGAAGAAGGTTGGCAGGGTTATATGGCAGTTTGATAGGTATGATTGTTGTCTCCACGTTGCTCACTACCATAGTATTCATACCCATGGTATCAAAACTGTTTGTTTGGAGAATGGCACCATTTAGCGTCATGCTCTCTCAGATATTGTTTGTTACGGCAATTGCCAGCCGAGCGTTTTCAGACAAGCGAGAATCAGCGGGTCATTGTGTAACAGCAGTGCTGTGTCTCTTGTCCGGTTATCTGCTTATTCTTTTATGGTATGTGCATAAGTATGGTTTCTATTCAAATAAGACTCTGCTTTTCGGTGGAATCGCCTTCGGTTGCGGGGTGTTGTTTTTCAGGAAATTTATCTCTGCAACAATCAACCCCGTTTGTTTAAGCAAACATGCGGTTAACGCAGCCTGCATTGGAATGCTGTCATTAATTATAGCCTACGAATTTAACTCTTCCTTTTACAGCCATTCTACGCTGTTGAACGGTCATCCGGGAAAATCAGAATCAGAATTATACCGATGGGTCAAAACAACCGAGCCATCAGCTATTTTTCTCACTCCGCCTAGGCTGGAAAATTTTAGACTACATGGAGAGCGGGCTATCATTGCAGACTGGAAGTCTACGCCGGTTGACCCAAATGGGTTACTTGAGTGGTACAAGCGTATTCAAGATATCACTGGCCTGGTAGATATCCCATCCGTTAAGGATGTGAACGAAGCCTATTTTCATGTGAACATAGACAGGATAACCTTTTTAAAGAGAAAGTATGGAATAGGCTATGCCGTGTTATATAAAGACAAGAATGAGCTTAGTTCGAATTTACCTGAAGTTTTTAGAAACGAGGAATTTGTGGTCATATCATTGAATTCTTTGTGAAGACTCATGCATCCTCATCAAGTTTTACCACGATACGGACACCATTGACTGACATTGACTGAGAACGTTTTGCAAGCTTAGGCTCGAGCTGCCGGAGCGTGCGGGAACCTCGCCTATCCCATCTCGCGGAACACATGATCGGGGTTGCGATCGCGCGCGATCGTTTTCATGAGCTGATCTCCGAAGAGGACGACGACTCGATCCCGCTGGTCCTTTACCAACATCGAGGCCGACGGCGGCTTAAAAGTGGCAGGATCTCCTTCCAGCCATGCGCTGCAGGTAAAGGGTAACGCATCTAACACGGTCTCCACACGATATTCATTGCGCAGTCGGTATTGCAGCACGTCGAACTGAAGGCGCCCGACCGCGGCAATCAGGGTTTCCTGATCATTGAGAATCGGCATGATCTGCATCGTCCCCTCCTGCGCCATTTGTGAGAGCCCTTTGTCGAAGGCTTTCCGTTTGCCGACATCGCTCGGCCTGATGCGGGCGAAGATTTCCGGTTGAAATTGCGGCAGCGGTTTGAAGTTGAAGCCGCCGGTCAAGGACACCGTATCGCCGATGGCAAAGACCCCCGGATTGATGATGCCGATGATATCGCCGGGATAGGCTTCTTCGACCGTGCTGCGTTCCTGAGCCACCAGGCTGTGCGGTCTCGCCAGTCGTATATCCCGACCCAATCGGTGATGCTTGACCACCATATCCCGCTCGAAGCGCCCGGAACAGATCCGAAGAAAGGCGGTGCTGTCGCGATGTTTCGGGTTCATATTTGCCTGCAGCTTGAAGACATAGGCGCTGAACGGCATGTCCGTCGGGTTGACCAAAAGCTCGGATCCATCGTCGCGATCGGCCGGTCGCATGCCGGGGCTTGGCGCCAGCTCCACAAAGGCGTCGAGAAAGCTTTCAATTCCAAAATTCGTAAGCGCGGAGGCGAAAAAGACCGGAGTGACTTCTCCCTGAAGGAACTGCTCTCTTGTAAATGGGTTTCCGGCAATCTCCAAGAGCTCAAGGTCATGGTGCACCTGCGCCATAGTGTCCCGAGACACTCGGCTGTGTGAGCCGAGTTCTGCCAGCGGCAATGTGTCCGTTTCGACTTTGGTCGCGCCGCCATGAATAGTCTTGCTGAACAGCTGCACCCGGTTATCCGCACGGGTGACAATGCCCACGAAGTCACTGCCCGACCCGATCGGCCAGTTAATCGCACTGGCGTGAATATTCAACGCCTGCTCCACTTCGGTCATGAGGTCGAGCGGCGGGCGCCCCGGCAAATCCATTTTGTTGATCAATGTCAGGACAGGAATCCGCCGCATGCGGCATACGGCGAACAGTTTGCGAGTCTGGGTTTCCACACCTTTGGCCGCATCGATCACCATGATAGCGCTATCGGCGGCCGTCAAGGTACGATAGGTATCTTCGGAGAAATCTTGGTGGCCGGGCGTATCCAGTAAGTTCACGACGGTGTCTTTGTAAGGAAACTGCATCGCTGAAGCGGTGATGGAGATGCCGCGTTCCTGCTCCATCCCCATCCAATCCGAGGCGGTGGTCTTCCCGCCCTTGCGCCCGCGGACCATCCCGGCGGTTCGGATCAGGCCGGAGTACAAAAGCAGCTTTTCAGTCAGCGTCGTTTTACCGGCATCCGGGTGGCTGATGATGGCGAAGGTCCGCCTCCGCCCCGTGGCGGCGGCCAGTTCGCTCGATACAGTCGTTGGAGTGGTCTCAGTCGTCATCGCGAGCAGCAGGATACCATATCCTGTTATGAAGGAAGTTTGTTCAGCGGGAAACCGAGACCATCGTATAACCGGCCCGCTCCAATGCGCGGTGGACCGCACCGAGGACCGCGGGAGTATCGGAGTGCGGAAGCACGGTCGGTTCCTGAGTCCGGCGAAGTGTTGTCATGAGTGCCTCGGCCTCCGCCCCCGCTAATCTATCACAAATTGCGTACAAACCTTCCGTCCCCTCCTCCATGAGGTTATGCTGTTCCAAAATTGTGTGCAGCGTAGCGACGATGTCGGCCGTGGGACTCGGCATGAGTAAGGCCGCAATGGCGCCATGATCCAGCCGAAGCTTGGCTGCAATCGAAAGCGACGTTCCTCTATTCCATCGCTGTACCGCCGGCAGGAGAATCTTCTCTTCCATTCCGATGTGCCGGAGCAGTCCGGCTCGAAAATGATCATACGTCTCCTGCACCACGTGCCCTCCGGAGCCGACAGCGGTTCGATGAAGTTGTTCTAATCGCCGGTGATCTTCCGCCAGAAAGCGCGCCACGGGCCCTGGTTCATATCGTCGTGGTTGTATCACTGTCCTTGTGTCAGAACGTTTTGGTTACCCGACGGAGACATCTCATGCCGGCTTCAAACGCAGTATCCATGACGGATTCGAACGAAAAACACAAGAGGTGTCGGTACAAGACGGACTGCCTCGACTTGTCTTCCTTGTTGGTGTGCAATGACGAGCGGTTTGCGTTTGGATTGTAGAATGTTGCTGTCGTCTCGTTCGAACTACGGTACTGAGAGTACCGTACTCCGAACAACTGCACATGACGGCCATCAAGCGGCTTCGTGATACGCGGACTTCATCCTCGGCTTGTTGACATCGGCAGCGCTCATCTCCTCAGATTCCGTGCTGAAAAGCCAAATGATCAACTTCCCAGTACATATGGCAAATCCCATAATAATTACACCGATAACGATGACTACCGCCAAGCCAAGCCAACTATCGGACATAGCTGTCTCTTCGAAGGAAAACTCTGATGTTAAAGATTGTACACCTTCGCGGAGACGGAAGGTACTGTCAGTGCCAGACGGCTTGTGCGTAGACCGTCAGGGCGGAGATAGCCAGGATCGTCAAGGCGCCGAAGAAAGACGCTGTGAGGGAGAACGGACCGTACTGTTGGAATTGACGTCGGCGAGTCTGCGGAAATCGCATGAGACAAAATGTCACAAATGACGTGCCTGCCCCAATCAATGCCAGCAGAATTTGATCAGTATCCATGATAGATACCGGCGCATCTCTGCACTTACATCAAAACATATCCGAGCCCCATACCACCGGCCAGCAGGAAAATAAGCCATCGAAACAATCCCTCTCTTGCATCAGCCTGAACCTCCTCGATTCGATTTCGAAGGGTCGGCTGTGATCGGAGATAAGAATCGACCAACCCCTTGGCTTCATGTAAGCCAATGTTCTGTTCCAGACGCACCAACTTGATGGCGTCGAGAATCTGGCCTTTCCACAGTGCGGTCACGGCCGCCGGCGGAAGTGCATGGTACAGCGGGGAGGCTGTCGGGGCTTCGGAAACGGAAGGCTGAAGAGATGAAAGAGACATAGGATGAAGCACAGCCTAGCACTATCCTATGAGCAACCGAAGGCAAACCGTAAATTTGACCGCAGGAAATTTGAAGGCCACGCCGATCCCACACCGTGAAGCGAAGCTGAACAGCGCCTCATGGTCACGCTGAAATTTCGTATCTTGCTTCATATTTCGGAGATCGGATCTTAGAATGGGTTCTCTATGCCCGTCCGCATAATTTTCATTTTCCTTGCCGCTGTTTCGGGGAGTCTCTGGGATACGCTCGGTCTTGCCGAGACCGCCAGATCCGCAAACGAGCTCATAGGGCCGGTTCGCATCGTGACGATCAAGAAACTCGGTTACTCTGCGACTGAAACCTATGATCGTGCAGGCCACCTCATAGAGGCTGTTCTCGATATTCCCCATGCCAAGACTGCCACGTATTCCTTGTTCCGGTACGATCAACATGGGCATCTCCGGGAAGAACTCGCCCTCGATCCCAGCGGCAGGCTGATGTTCCGAAAGCAAGTCGTCTACGCGCGAGATTCAGGGGGCCGCAACACCGCATCTGTCACGACATCGGACGATGGCAGTTTTCAGCATGCGGAGTTTTCTCTGTATGACGAACGGGGATACCTGGTGGAACAGCTGTGGGTCAACCACTCGATCGCCTACAAAAGTCTCTTCGACATACTCGGACGGCGCATTTATTCCGCTCGGTACAACAAGGGCACGTTGCTCGGCGAGTTGATGTACCAATATGACGCAGAAGGTCGGTTACGTGAGATGACGATTTACAAGGCACTGGGCACGGTGGCCGGTAGGGTGGCGAACGAGTATGACGATATGGGAAGGCGTGTGCGAGCGACGACCGAAGCATTTGGCGAAGACCAGCAACGCAAGTGGATCACGACTTATGAACATGATGACTGGGGCAACTGGATTAAAGAGTTGACCGTAGAACAATCTTCCGTTTTACAGAGGCATTCAGCATCCGCTGTTTCGATCATGCAAGAACGCCAGATCCAATATTACAATCTCGCCGACAACAAAACCCGATACTAATCTTCTGCCTGTCGAGCTAATCATCGCTGGCCTGGCCGTTTCTCCAGTCGCTTGCCGGGCTCATCGCAAGACCATTCCGCAATGTGACCGGGATATGATCGCGCAGTGTATAGGCGGCACGGGTGTTGACACGTGGTGATTGGTGATCCTACTCACCGGAGAAGCCGAGCCGATCAATTTCTGGATCAGCAAACGAGAAGAGGACTACGCGGTCTTGTATCGTTACACAACAGACAGGCCGGATTCTCCGAGGAATGCGGGGGTGTTGTGAGAAGGCTGCAGTGTCTGCTCTTGTTGTTGACGGAATGCGGATATGGCGATGGCTTTCTCAATATGTGTGAGACCGGGAACTTGAGAAGCAGCTCGTTCAAACTCACGTAATGTCACTTTCTTTTCACGACACACCCGTTCAATGAACGGTCTCCAGATGGGCTCATACCGACGGAACCACCAGCCTGGAGCCGCCCCCCCTTCTATGGATGACACCGGCAAGGCATGACGTTGTATCATCGGGCTACAGTCTCGATGGCATTCGGGTGTCCTCCGTGGATACGGAATAAAGATGAGATCATTCCGTTGTATGTTATCCACAATATCCCCATCCTGCTTATTACACATCGTCGATTCGTTTCTGCATTCAAAAGCAATTCAGGTGCCGAAGACATAATGTTTTATTTGACAATGTGTTGCGAAAAAACCTTTAAAAGACGGGTTGTTGAAGTGTATCGAATCGTATGCATATGTATTATTCTGTATCAGTGATATGCATCAAATATGCGGCTCTCTCCCGCGGGCCACATCGTGACTCAATATACATCCCGACACCGCCATGATCCCTGAAGAGGTCGAAGCGGCGAGTGTGCGCCGGCCCGAGCAGAGGGAATATCGATTCAAAAGACATCCGTCGTGGATCGGAGGCGATAGAGCGCTCCCGGCATCGATAGTACGAGCCCTCCCTGGTTATCCCGGTTCATTGAGACTGGGTGTGGAGCAAATACTTTTTCTGTCTGCTTGAATTGGAGAATCACATGTTCGATTGGCTGACGCATTCAGAGATGTGGATCGCGCTGGGCACCCTCACCGCTCTCGAAGTCGTGCTGGGAGTCGATAACATCATTTTTATCTCCGTGCTTGTGAGCCGGCTCCCTCAGCACCAACGAAACCTGGCCCGCCGTCTTGGGCTGAGCCTGGCCATGATCGCGCGACTGGGACTGTTATTTTCCATTTCCTTCGTGATGGAACTGACGGCCCCGCTCTTCACCGTGCTGCAGCAAGCCATTTCGGGACGAGATGTGATTCTCATCATTGGCGGACTGTTTCTCCTCGCGAAAGCGACTCACGAAATTCATAATAGTCTGGAGGGAGCGGACGAACAGAGGGTCTCGGCCGTTCCGGCCGGCCTTGGAATGATGCTGTTCCAGATCGCCGTGCTGGATATCGTCTTCTCGTTGGATTCTGTGATCACGGCGGTGGGGTTGGTCGATGAGGTGTCCGTTATGGCGACGGCGATTATCGGAGCCGTACTCGTCATGATGTTCGCCGCTCGGCCTATCGGCGATTTTGTCGAGGCTCATCCAACCATCAAAATCCTAGCGCTGTCGTTCCTTATCCTTGTCGGAGTCACCTTGATGGTGGAGGGGTTCGATGTCCACGTCCCGAAAGGATACATCTATTTCGCGATGGCATTTTCGGTTGCGGTGGAGATGATCAATCTGCGGATCCGCACACGCGCCACACCCCCCGTCAAGCTGCACAACCGGTATTCGAGCGGCCAGGCGACACCTCTAGAGGGCGAACGTTGATGCTGGTTTACCCGGTACGTGGGTGAATCGTTCTCCTTCTACACCGGCGGCAATGGCGTGCCTTCGATACCGACCATAAGTTCGGTAATGTGACACTTGCCGAGATTCACGGTGAACAGACTGGTTCCTTGAAAGGCGCAATTCGTAGGGTGACAGAGTACGATCGCTTCATGATCATGCCGGATCGTTTCGACGGTGCCGTCCAGCGCAACTCGGTACACCGCACTCGGCTCATAACAGGAGACGTACAGCCGTCCCGAGCTATCGACGGCCAACCCATCGGGAACAACATCGATGGAAGCGACATGTTCTTTCTGCCCCGCCCGTCCGCTTGGTGTCAGCGGGATCCGGCTGATGCTGCCGGGAAAACTTTCCACCACATAGAGCGCTGAACAGTCCGGCGTGAACGCCAAGCCGTTGGCGAAGTTGAGAGGTTCCTGGTACCACAGCTCTCCCCGACCGTCGGAAGTGAACCGGAAAATACCGGGGCCCGGCTCTTTGAACTCATAACTATCCGAGACGTAGAGACGGCCCTGGGCATCGAACGCGGGATAGTTCGGAATACGGAGCCGGCGCCCCTCGGCCTCCTTGGCGAACAATTCCAGTTTTCCGGTCTCCGGACGGAAACGAAACACCGCGGCGTGGCGGGAATCACAGATGAAAAGGTCCCCCTCTGCATTGAAGGCCATGCCCAAGCAAAAGCCTCCCGTGTCACCGACCTGCTCCAAGATGCGATCTTCGAGCGAAAGGCGAAAGATCTGTCCCCGCTCCCCGCCGCAGTAGAGCCGCCCCTCTCGATCGAACGCCAGTCCTTCGGGGTGATCCAGTTGGGGTGTCGTCATGGTCCCGTCGAAGACGATTCTGACGTGATGCTCGTCAAGGATCATCCGGTTGTCCTGTACCGCGGTCATCGTTTTGTTCATGATGTGCTCCAGTAAAGTTCAACCACCTCGGTAGCACGCATGAACGACCGTCAAGAACTGGGGATAGCCCTAGACGCCCAGAGGCATGCGACGGAACGGCTTATTTGATGACCCGGCACTCTGACGGAGGCTCATTCTCCTCGGAGACCTTTCGCGTGGACAATGGAGGCGCCAATTGTTCGAGAGACTTTCTTTCCGCATTGACTCCCAGCCACAGCTCGATGGCCGCGCCGAGGAGCATCATGCTCCCCCCCAGGAGATATCCATAGAAAACGCTCGTCGCCGATGTTTCGATGAGCATCCCGTACAGCCATGGCGCCGCCACACCGGCCCCTTGTGCCACGATGAAGAAAAAGGCGATCGCCATCGCGCGGATTTCCATCGGAAAGACCTCGCTCACTGTCAGATAGGCGGCGCTGGCCCCGGCCGAGGCAAAAAAGAAGATTGCCGACCAGAACAGCATATGCGTGGACAGCGTCAAGGAACCGGTCCAGAACAGGTATCCCGCAAGGCCCAACAGGATACCGGCGATACCGTAGGTGAGGCTGATCATCGGCTTGCGGCCGACCGTATCAAAGAATCGCCCTAACAAGAGCGGCCCCAAGAAATTACCCACCGCGAACGGGAGGATGTAGAGGCCGATGTCGGCGCTGGGAACGGCATAGTATGTGGTCAGCAGCAGCGGATAGGTGAACGACACGGCGTTGTACATGAACGATTGTGTCACCATCAGTCCTATGCCTAAGACGGTCCGCCGCGGATAAGACCGAAAGAGTTCTCGCGCCACCGTCGCGATCGTCGCGTGGGGCCGGGCATGTACCGTGATCGTGCCTTGGGGTTCCGGCAGCGACAGCCCCCGATCGTGCGCCACTTGCCGTTCAATCTCCGACACAATGGCTTCCGCGTCGGAAACCCGATCGTGGGTCATGAGCCAACGTGGGCTTTCCGGAATGATGCGCCGGACCATGATGATGGCGACTCCCAGCACGGCGCCGAAAACGAAACACAGCCGCCATCCGACGGATTCAGGAACGACGGCCGGATTCAACAAGAGAAGTGTCAAGAGGGCGCCGGCCGCCGAGCCCAGCCACCAGGTGCCGTTGATCGCCAGATCGGTGTGGCCGCGACTTCTGGCGGGAATCAATTCATCGATCGCGGAATTGATGGCTGCATATTCGCCTCCGATGCCGGCGCCGGTCAGAAATCGGAAAAACATAAAGCTCACGAGATCCCAGGCGAACGCCGTCAGCACCGTCGCCGTGAGATAGAGCGCCAAGGTGATCATGAACCATTTCTTTCGCCCTTGACGATCGGTGAGGTACGAAAAGACCAGCGCACCGAAAACCGAGCCGGCCAAATAGGCGGAGGCGGTAAGTCCGACTTCCGATTGTGTGAAGTGCAATGTATCGGGGTGGGTCAGCGTCGGGCCGAGCGAGGCGACGATGGATACTTCAAGTCCGTCGAGCAGCCACGTGATCCCCAGTGCTCCGACGACACGCCAGTGCCAGCGTGCCCAGGGCAACCGGTCCATCCGCTGGGGAATATTGGTGGTAATCGGCATGGAATCCGCAGGTATGCGTCATAGCATGATGTGGAAAACGTTCCGAGGGCCCCGGGCGGTTACCAACCCAATTGCCAATTCGAGCCGTCTCGTTCCACCAGCACGTCCGCTTCTTTGGGGCCCCACGATCCGGCCGTATAGAAATGCACCGGTCGAGGACCGAGCAAAATCGGGTCGTAGAGACGCCAGGCCGTTTCCGTGAAATCTGCGGTGACGAACAACGTTTGGTCGCCGATCATCACGTCGCGCAACAGCGTCTCATAGGCTTCCGGCAGCTGGCCGCCGAATGCCTGGCTATAGTCGAATCTCAGCGCCCGATCGGTAAACTTGAACGGCCGCCCCGGAGTCTTCACGGAGAAGCAGAGCGAGAAGCCTTCACTCGGCTGCAAGGTGATCAGCAACTTATTGGAGCTTATACTTCCAGGTTCCAACGATCGAAAGACTTGGATGGGCGCCGCGCGGAAGATGACGGCCACTTGCGTGATCTTGCGTGGAAGCCGTTTTCCCGTTCTCAGGTAAAACGGCACTCCCCTCCAGCGCCAATTGTGAATCTCGAGCTTGAGCGCGACATACGTTTCGGTGGTCGAATCCGGCGGTACCCCCCGTTCTTCGTGATAGCCGGCAATCCTCTGACCGGCGACATCCCACGCCGTATATTGGCCGAAGATGACGTCCTGGGGACGAATCGGTGAGACCGAGCGAAGCACTTTCAATTTTTCAGCCTGAATCTCGGACGCTTCGAAGGAAGTCGGCACTTCCATCCCGACCACGGTCAGCAGTTGCGTCAAATGGTTTTGCACCATGTCGCGCAAGGCACCGGCTTCTTGATAGTACGCGCCACGGTGTTCGACACCGAGGTCTTCGGCCACGGTGATCTCCACGCTCTCGACCGTATCGCGATTCCATAGCGACTCAAAAATCGGGTTCGCGAAGCGAAAGGCCAACAAGTTTTGCACGGTCTCTTTACCGAGATAATGATCGATGCGGTAGATCTGGGATTCATCCAAATAGCGGTGCAAGAGGGTATTGAGTGCGCGCGCAGATTGAAAATCGTGGCCGAAGGGTTTTTCGAACACGACGCGCACCCACCCATGGCTTTTCAGCAAGCCGGTTTCATCCAGTCGTTCCAGGGTCGGAGGCACGCTCCCCGGGGGAAGCGCGAGATAGAAAATCCGATTTTGCGGCAGATTTCTGGCCACCTCGAGGCGGGCGACAAAGGTGGCGAGGGCTTGGTAGTCTTCCAAGCTGCCTTCCCGCAAGGTCTGATAGTAGAGATGGTCTTCGCACCATTGCCGGAGATCGGACGCGTTACGAGCACCGGAGTTGCACAGCCCCTCGTAAGCCCATAAGCGGAACGCGTCCATGCTCATCTCGGGCAAGGCGGCGCCGACGATGAGCGTATTCTGCTTTTCCATCTCACCGTAGGTGCGCAAGTGAAATAATGCGGGCAGCAGTTTTCGCCGCGTCAAATCTCCCGTCGCCCCCAGAATAATGAACAGATGTGGCTCGACCGTCCGCTCCGTCATCATCGATCATTCCCAAGCGGTGAATGCCCCGAGTACATTGAGGCTATGATTCATTCCAGCCATCGTCAATAGACGAAACCCCTAATTTCTAGACCGCAAGTACTCCATCAACTATTCTTCAGGTTCCTCGATCGGACCGGCCCATTCGCCGTTGGCGAGTGAGACTTCTTGGAATCCGCCGTCGGGCCATTGGAACTCTCCCGTTTGATCGACCAGCACGATAAACGGGTCGGCTTCGTGAGCCGGCCCGCGGAACCAATACCAGCCCGGCCTTGTCGGTTTGTTATGGCTCCAACGATAGGTCGGCATCGGCTCCTCCTCACGCCCGGAACGGTTCGTCATTCTCCCTTTCTTCCTATTCTGGTACAGTATGCCATCCCTCTTTTGTGACCCTATCACGACATGTCCACACTTCCAATAGAAGATGTACTGCCCTCAGTCTGCGGAGCATTGGAAGCCGGTCCGAATGCGTTGTTGACCGCCCCGCCGGGAGCCGGGAAAACCACTCGCGTTCCCTTGGCGCTGCTGAACGCGCCATGGTTGTCGGGTAAAAACATTCTGCTGCTCGAACCGCGGCGACTCGCCGCACGAGCCGCCGCTCATCGCATGGCGGATGCGCTGCACGAATCGGTCGGGAAGACCGTTGGTTATCGGATGCGCCTCGAAACAAAGACCGGACCGACGACGAAAATCGAGGTCGTCACGGAAGGAGTGCTGACCAGGCTGCTCCATCATGACCCGTCACTCAGCGCATACGGCATCGTGTTGTTCGACGAGTTCCATGAGCGAAGCTTGCAAGCGGACGTAGGACTCACGCTGTGCCTCGAAGCGCAACAGCTCTTTCGCCCTGACCTACGTCTTTTACTCATGTCGGCTACTCTGGACTGCGGTCCGGTGGCCGAGCTGTTGGGCCGAGCTCCCGTCATCACGTGCGAAGGCCGGATGTTTCCGGTCGAGACCCGGTACCTCGATCGGCCCCTCACCGGCCGACTCGATGCGGCCGTATCGCAGTCCATCCGGCAATCGCTCGCAAAAGATGACGGAAGTCTGTTGGTCTTTCTTCCGGGGATGGCCGACATTCGTCGAGTCGAGCGAATGCTGCTGGACTGCAACATCGACCCTTCCGTTCAGATTGCGCCTCTCCACGGCGATCTTCCCCTGGACAGGCAGAATGCGGCGATTCGACCGCCGGTTGCCGGAAGGAGAAAAGTCGTGCTCGCCACCTCCATCGCCGAAACCAGTCTGACGATCGAAGGCATACGCGTGGTGATCGATGCAGGCCGTGCACGTATTCCACGGTACGATCCCCGCTCCGGTCTGACTCGATTGGAGACGGTTCGCGTCACCAAGGACTCGGCGGAACAACGCCGGGGCAGAGCCGGACGGCGTGAAGCAGGCATCTGTTACCGGCTGTGGACGGAGAAAGAACAGGCTCTGCTTGCTCCCCGTCGTTCACCGGAAATTCTCGAAGCTGACCTGACTCCACTCATGCTGGACCTGGCACAGTGGGGCGCACGCGATCCGGCGGAATTGTCGTGGCTCACTCCGCCCCCGCCCGGCGCAGTGACTCAGGCCAGGGATTTGTTGGTGCAACTCGGGGCCTTCTCGGCTGATGGCCTTCCGACAGACCATGCGCAACGGATGGCGGAACTTCCGCTGCACCCGCGCCTGGCACACATGGTGCTTCGAGCAGTGCCGTATGGTCTCGCCGATCTTGCTTGCGCGGTGGCGGCCCTGTTGAGCGAACGAGACATCTTGGATGGACCGCGTGAACGCCAGAATGCTGACTTGCGGGTCAGGCTGGACGTACTGCGGGGACAAGAGGAGTCCCTCGGCCTGGCGGTGAATCGAGCGGCTCTTGACCGAGTCAGGCGGACGGCTCGACTATGGCGGAGACAATTCCTCTCGCGACAGTCTCGTGAGACCGAAGACCCTGGATATGATCGTTCCAGCTCCGTCGGGCGCCTGATTGCCTTGGCCTATCCCGATCGAATTGCCCGTCGGCAGTCCGATCGTGAAGGGTACTACCGCCTTGTGAACGGCCGAGGCGCTCGGTTCAGGGCGGCCGATCCACTCGCTACCGAACCTTTCCTGGTCATCGCTGACTTGGGAGACGGAAACGATCAATGGTCCGAGATCAATCTCGCCGCTCCGATCACACAACAGGATATTGAATCGCTCTACCATGACCGGGTGGTCGAGGAAGAAGATGTCACGTGGGATGAGGCGCTCCATGCGGTTCGAGCCTTCCGACGCCGCCGGCTTGGGGCGCTGGTCCTGCTGGAAGAGTCGGCTTCATCGCCTGATCCCAATGTGATGTTACACGGTCTTTTAAAGGAATCCGTCAAGTGGGACTTGAGGTTCTCCCTATCACTCGACTGCTCCGACAATGGCGCGCTCGCGTGATGTGGCTCCGACGCATTGATGATCCGCGGTCAGAATGGCCCGATCTTTCGGATGAGACATTGCTTCGAACCTTAGATCAATGGCTCGGACCTTATTTGATCGGTATCACCACCCTCGAGCGGGTGAAACGACTGGATCTTGCAGCGCCCCTCTATGCTTTGCTGACGCACGACCAACAGCGTCGTCTCGATCGAATGGCTCCGACTCACATCACCGTTCCAAGTGGCTCCCGCCTCCCCATCGATTACGAACAATCCGAGGCTCCGGTGTTGGCGGTACGCTTGCAAGAAATGTTTGGGTGCAAGAATACTCCCTGCGTCGCTGATGGGAAAGTCCCCTTGATCTTGCACCTGCTCTCTCCTGCTCAACGGCCTGTGCAGGTGACCCAAGATCTAGGAGGCTTTTGGCACAGAAGCTATCAGGATGTCCGCAAAGAACTGCGCGGCCGATATCCCAAGCACCATTGGCCCGAAGATCCGATGAATGCCGTGCCAACGGCCAAGGCAAAGAAAACAAATCGGCTCTAGGGTTCTTCCTTATAGCTTGTGCGGTGCAAACAAGCTATACCCAACAAAACCATCATTCACGCAGAAAGAATACGGAATATATGCCGTTACGTCGCCGGTCAGAGGGAAAAGCCCACAAGCTCGATATTAAAGGGATGGCCGTAGCGATCGCGTTCCTCCTGACTGTCAGCCTGTTTGCCGGTGGTCGGGACGCTCACACGGCGGGTCAAAATCGATCAGCCTCCATGCAAATCGCACCGACGACGAGCGCGGAGAAGCCCGACCCCATACAGCGTACGCAGCCTCATCTCCCCGACTCGCCGCGCAGTCTCAACGCATTGCGCTGAGTCAGTCGTCACCGGTTACAGTAAGAAAACCCAGAGGCCATTGAGTAAGGTAATCGCCCATCTTGCACTTGCCGTGATCTTGGGTAGAATACGCCCCGGCTATGGCAAGCAAAACCCTAGTTTTTCAGGCGCGGCGCAGAGTCCTGACACCCGTGGCTCTACTCCTTACCATCTTCGCTGGTCTTCTATCCGTCCCCTTCGGGAGCGCCGGCTTGTTCGAGATGGCGGACCTCATGGCCCACCCAGAGGTGTATGACCATAAGGCTGTGGTGGTCATCGGCTTGGTGAAAGATGTTCAATTGGTGATCGATCAGAAGGGCGAGCCGACTTTCAAATTTTTGCTGGCCGACGGCGTCGGCACGCTCAAGGTGACCAGCCGGATACAGGTCCAGAACGGTGATCAAGTCATCGTTGAAGGCACGTTTACTCGGCGCCGGCAAGGCGGTCGCTTGACCGTGTACAACGAGGTGAATGCCTTCAGCATACGACCGCTCAATGAGTTCAACTCCGACCTGATAGGATAAGCTCCGTCAACCGCCTCCTCTTCTCGTCCCAGTCGTGGATTTGAGCCCAGCCTCCATTGAGGCAAGCCAGGCTCTTTCCTAGTCCTCAATCGCATCGGTCTTCGAGAAGATAGCCAAGACAATATTGGTGTCGCTTTTTGATAGATATGGGAGGTGGCCATGAAATTCTATTGTCGACTGTACTGACTGTAGGATTATTGGGCTCGGGTATGACGGGCCAAGCGGCGGATCCCGCCGGGCAAAAAGACGTGTCCCCGACGCTCAAAGAGCGTTTGACGAAAGACACGGTCAAGGGCACCTTGATGAGGACGGAGGGCGAGTACTACTACATCAAGGACGACGACGGGAAAGAACAAAAGATCCATGTCGATAAAAGCACCAAATTGGACAAAGTGCTGCCCGGTGACATGGTCAAGGCCTATGTCACGGATCAAGGTCATACGACAACGTTGGAGCGTGTGAACTGAATCAAAGGACTCTTGTGACCGATGAGCGGCAAAGAACGGATGGATCGGAGGCTGGCATGGCACGGTATGGAAGGCGGGCTCACCAGTCGGTCGAACGGGCGATGCATAAACGAAAAAAGGGAACTCTCAAAAGCGGAAAGAGTGGGAAGCCCGTAAAGAGCCGCAAACAGGCCATCGCCATCGGTCTTTCTGAAGCGAGACGCAAAGGCGCCAAGGTCCCCAAGAAGAAGGCCGCCTAACCACCGTACCATGCTTCTTGCTCACATCAGATCACCCGATGCAAAGCATCAGTCTTATATGGGGCCTATTGTCTCTTTTGGGCATGATGATCGGGTTCGTGCCGTTTTTTGGAGCGCTCAACTGGCTGATCATCCCCTTTGCCGCGATCGGGGCCATTGTCTCAGCGATCGCCCTCGGAACCGCACCGGCTGAAGCCGGCAAAGGCAAAAGCATCGCGGGGCTGATCAGCTGTGGGATCGCCGCGATCTTCGGATTCATCCGACTGATCGTCGGATTCGGAATCGTGTGAGACGGTTATATCCCCGCTCGGCCTTGCTCCCAAACCCGAAAGGCCGCCAAATCCTGCGCCATGCTGTGCAGCAGGAAAACCAGCACCGCCGCATCATCGATCAAACCGATACCGGGAATAAAATCCGGCATGAGATCGACCGGGCTCACGACATAGACCAGCGCGGCGGCCAGCGACGCCATGGTGCGTAGGGACAGGCCTCGATAATGGCCGTTTTTCCATGCCTTGAGCAGCCGAAAGAGGAGAGGAAGATCCGTCCAGAGACGACCGATCATGCGCCACAACTCAAAGAACCGCGTAGATACTTTCATATTCACCTCCATGAGGACGAGGGTTGGGCCACGAACAGACAGTGCCACTTAGAATACCAAGGGCCGGCGATTTTAGGAAGTCGTATCGATCTGGATAGTGGATTCAGTCTCCCAGAATCCGGTGAAATTCCTTCATCGCCGCCAGGACGCCTCCTGGGAATTGATGGAGACGGCTCCCCAAAATAACGATCAGTTCGTTGTCTAATGACGCGATCAATTCGGCCAGACGCCCGGCGCCGATGCGTCCTCCGACCGCCGGCATCATGGATCTAAGATGTCCCCAAGACTGCCGACAGTGCTTGGCTATGGAGACACAGTCTTGTTGCGGCATCGGATAGTCGGACCCGAAGGCCGGATAGATGCCCAGGTCTGAGCCGACCAATCGAGGCAGAAGCCCATAAACGACGGGAGAGGCGAGTCCTCCCCCGCCTCGATCGACGAACGTGCCCAGCATGGACGGATGACTGGCGATCGGCAGAGCTACCTCATCATCCAACCGAAGCGTTCTCAAGGCGTCGAAGCCGGTGAGGCCTGGGGCCACAAGGAGACCGGATACGCCGAGGCTTTTTGCCTGAGCCGCCCGCCGACGCATCGTATCCAAAGATCCACTGATGTGCGCGAAATACAGGCAGGGTCTTCCTCGACGCTCGCTCGCCCGCACAATGGCTTCGGCACAGCGAGAGACTCGCTCTCCAAAGGAACACCATCGCTGATCGACCAGGCTCTGGTCGTCCTTGATCAAATCGACTCCGCCCTCGACAAATTGAACCGCCGATTCGGCAAGTTCTTGAGGGGTGCGGCCTAACGGTTTTAGGACCGCGCAGAAGAGTGGGCGACGCGAGATGCCGACCGCATGCCTGATTCCATCGATCCCCAACCGTGGTCCGGGCCATGACGAGAGCAATCGGTTCGTCATCGTGAATGACCGCAACGTGACGTCTCCACGGAGACTGCTCGTCCCAAATAAGACATTCAGCAAATCACTGCATTCGCCGCCGAGCAGATCACCGTGGAACCGGATGGTGGCTTGATAGCGACCTCCGGCCGTTATCTGTAGGTTTTCCAAACGGCCTAGAATCGAGGACTGACGCGAGGGCGGCAGAAGATCGCGCTCGGCTTCAATGGTTTGATCACAACAGATACGCTCCGCGGTGCTTCGAGCCGGCCCCTCCGGTCCATCGATCTCGTAGATCGCGGTAAGGGACTCCGCGGCCTCATCGGCTGGGATACTCATGACGGCGTCTCCGCCGGAGATGTCGGAGTGCGCCGGCCGGGCTTTCCTGCGATCCGATAGAGTACGAATCCCACGACGGCGGACATGGCAAAACCAGGCCACCCGCCGAACGGCGGAACGTCAAAAATCGTGAACGGATCAGGACTTAGGCCGGGCCACAGGGCGGCGAGCGCGATCGGCATCGCCAGTACGATACCCATCAAGGCTTCACCGGTAATCAGTCCTGCGGCAAAGAGCAGTCCCCGCTGCGAGGGTTCGTCTCCTCCACCCCTCCGCCTATTGGCCATAGCGCCAATGATCCCGCCTAGGAAGATGGCGGCAGAAAGCTTCAGCGGCAGGTAAATTCCGAGTGCCACGGCAAGCACAGGAAATCTCCACGCACGACCGCGGAGCTCTTGCCGTCGATCGGCCAGAATGATCAGTCCTCCGATCACGGCACCAAGTCCGACGAGGGGCCAGGGCAACCCGGCCCCGAACACACTTCGTGTCAAGTTAGCCATCAGCATGGCCTGCGGTGCACTCAGCGGATGAGGATGGCTGCTCGTCGGTTCGCCGATTCCGTACTTTGCTTGGAGGAGAGAGAGGACCGGCACGAGGACCAGAGCGCCCGTCAGTACCCCGACGACTTGCATGACTTGCTGTTTCCATGGCGTCGCCCCTACCAGATGACCGGTCTTGAGATCCTGGAGATTGTCTCCGCCCATCGCGGCGGCGCAACAGACGACCGCTCCGATCACCAATGCGGCCGCCGGTCCTGCCGGATGTTCGGCTCCCATGAAGAGCACAAGCAACAGAGCGGCGACCATAATGGTCGCAATCGTTACGCCCGAGACGGGGTTGCTGGAACTTCCGACCATCCCGGCCATATACGCGGCGACCGACGAAAAAAGAAAGGCGGCAAGCGCCATGACGATGGTCATCAGTAAACCGAGAATGGGACTGTCCACGACCGTCGAATAGATCCAGGCCATCGGCAGGAGCGACAAGCCGAACGGCACGATGATCCACAGAAATGACGCATCCTGTTCCGTCCGTAACGGCGTGGCCGTAGATTCCGGTCCGGCGGATGAGCGGTAGCTTGCTCGGAGCATCTGAAGGCTCTTCCCGACCGGTTCACGCAATTTCACGAGCGTCCAGAGCCCGCCGGTCAGCATCGCCCCGATGCCGACGTATCGAATTTGCCCGCTCCAGATCGACATGGCGGCCGCGAGTCCGGTCCGATCAGGCGGAAGCCCATGGACGAGTCCATAAGCCGGCATGAGGATCAGCCATCCGATGACCCCTCCCAGAAAGACCACCGTGGCCGTGTGTAAACCGATGATAAACCCGACGGCAAGAAGCGCCGGCGAAAGATTAAGTCCGACGTACAATACCGTGCGTCCGACCTGGGCGGCTCCTTCCAACGATTCCGTCCACAATCGCAGACCGCTCTCGCCGAACTTTACCAGGCTTCCGAGGCAAGCCGCCGACGCCAGCGACCGAAACCCTCCTATGGATTCCCCTGATCCGGCCTCGCTTCGTTCCGCCGCACCGACCTTTAGGACTTCCGCCGTGGCCACGCCTTCAGGAAACCGCAATCGCGCCGTCACGATCAGCGCCCGGCGCAAGGGGATGGTGAAAATCACGCCGAGTAATCCACCGACCGCAGCGATGAGAACGGTCTGCCAGTAGTCGAATTCAGACCAATAGCCGACCAGCAGAAGCGCGGGAATCGTGAAGATGACGCCGGCCGCCAATGCTTCACCCGATGAAGCCGCGGTTTGAACGATGTTATTTTCCAGAATATTGGACTCACGGAACAACCGCAGAATCGCCATGGAAGCCACGGCCGCCGGAATAGAGGCGGACACCGTCATGCCGGCAAACAAGCCCAGATAGGCATTGGCGGCTGCCAAGACCGCTGCCAGAATCACCGACAGCAGGACCGCTTTGACGGTAATCTCAGGGAGAGTGACTGTGGCGGGGATGAGAGGCCGGGAATCATTCATAGCCGACCATAATAGTCAGCCTTTCTCAATCGCACAAGCCACATGCCGGGCGAGGACTGGTAAGACAAACAGAGCTGGCCAAGAGTTCCTGAACAGCGTATGACGCTATAGTTTGGAATTCATACGACAGCCGTCTTCAATGACACCAATCAGATATGGAAGTCTTTGCTGAAACGGCTACGACCCTTAGGAGTAGATGTCAATCTGAAGAGGACTATAACGGAAAAGTAAGAGGAGCGGATGAGAGCCTGGGTTCCCAGGCTCTCGTCCTATAGGTGAGTTAGAAGAAGTGGAACGACAATCCACAGACACCATGGACAGAATTTATTGTGAGATCACCTGAACCACTGAATTGAACTTCTATCGAGTTCGAGGCGTGTATGAACTTTCCTTCTGCAAACGCAGCAAAGTGCTTCGTTAAAAACACTTTCACTCCTCCGACCCCCTGAAAGGCCGGCGCCGTGCTCTGACTTTCGTTCGTTCCAGGTAATTGGAAAGTGAGTCGAAGCCCTCCTCCACCCACCCCGATGTACGGAAACCATCGTCCGTTTTGAAGTTCCGGCGTAACACCCATTGGAATACGAGCTAGAACATTGACTCCGAAGTAAAGCGCGTGGAAATCAAATGTCGATACAAATTGGCTAAGTCCAAGGTTCGTTGTCACTACTTGTCCTTTGGAAGCATAGGGGTGAAAGTAAGTCACGTCAATTTCAGCTCCGACATCTATCCCCAAGGTTTTTCGAGGAGCCGTGATCCACATCCCAAGCTTCGCACCGATGGAATGAGAGTTATCGAGTTCCACATCTCTTAGTGTGAGTCCTGGAAATGAGAAGTCTGTCTTGAAAGGAAACGAATAGCCGCCGAAACCGGAGAGATAAATATCCACTGGCTTCACCTGGACCTCTTCTTGTGCTCGCGCTGACGCGGAATAGCCAACCATGCAGAACACGAGAAGAACCGCTAAAACAAAAGCCTTCATCGCCGCCCCCTAGATAAGAGTAGAACTTCTAGGAATGGATGGTACGGGATTCTGAAAAGAGCGCAAGAAGTAGGTGGATTTATGAATGGCTCTTTTCATTCGGCAACGGGGTGTTGATGCGCAGAGCGGAGGTGAGTACCGAGCGGGTTGGGATTTATTCCTTTACTTCCCTTCAGTGTCCTGACAAAGCCTCTTTATATCAGTACGCATCCGGCGTAGGACATCTTTGAGGATGTCGTGAAAATGCGGGCTACTCGCGAAACCGTCGTACCGGCACTCGCCGGCCTTTGATACGGGCGCGGCCGAGTACTTCGATGATGCCCCCGGCCATGGAGGCCGGTACATCGACGATGGAAAACCGATTTTCGATTTCGATGGCACCGATGATGTTGGAGTTGACCCTCGCTTCATTCGCAATCGCACCAACCAGGTCGCCGGGTCTCACCCCTGCCTCGCGCCCTACCCCGATATATACCCGCACCATCTCGGCCGTTCGCCCACCTTGTCGCGTTCGTCCCGCCTGCTCCGCACCGGCCGATCCACCGTGAAGCCGACCACCCGCATGTCGTATTTCCCGAGTCGGCCGTCCTGATTCCGGTTGCCTGGCGGATACGACCGGAATGTCCTGCTCCTGACGCTCGCCGCCTTGCGCACGGATCAGAAGCTTCAATGCCGCTGCCGCAACCTCTGTCGGTGGATGGGCGGAGAGCTTCCCCACGAGATGCTTGAAATCATCCAGTGAGCCTTCGCGCAAGACCTCTTCCACCGCGGCCTGCACGCGATCGAGCTGCTTGGCACGGAGATCGGCTACGCTGGGAATCGGCAAAACCGTCACCCGAGCTTTCGTGTACTGTTCAATGGTGCGGAGAAGGCGCTGTTCTCGGGGATCAAGGATCGTGATCGCTGCGCCCTCCCGACCGGCTCGTCCGGTCCGGCCGATTCGATGCACGTAGATTTCGGCGGAAGATGGGAGGTCGTAGTTGATCACATGTGATACCTGGGGTATATCCAGCCCCCGCGCCGCCACATCGGTCGCCACCAGTAATTCGGTTTGCCCTGCCTTAAAGGCCTGCATGACGCGGTCACGCTGTCCCTGGCTCATGCCGCCGTGAATCGCCTCGGCTCGATGGCCCCGGCCCGTCAGCATCGCCGTCACTTCATCGACCTCCAGTCTGGTCCGGCAAAACACCAGAGCCGATGTCGCGCCCATCACGTCGATCACCCGGGCGAGGGCCGCCGCCCGATGCGGCCTGGAGACGATATACGCCGTTTGCTGGACACGTGGGGCCGTGCCCGCCTTGACCGGTTCTTTGGCAATGGTGATCTCGAGCGGGTTCTGGAGATGCCGATGGGCGATTGCGCGGATCCTCGGTGGCATCGTCGCCGAAAACAAGGCGGTCTGCTTGGCTTTGGGTGTCCCGGCCAGGATCGCGTCCAGATCATCCGCAAACCCCATGTCCAGCATTTCATCTGCTTCGTCCAATACGACGATCCTCACTTCATGCAGCTTCAACGTCCCACGGCGAATATGATCCAGTGCCCGACCCGGTGTGGCGACGACCACGTCGACTCCCCGCTTCAGCGCGTGCAGCTGTGGACCGACAGCCTGCCCCCCGTACACCGGCAGCACGCTCGCCCGTAATTCCTTTCCGTACCGCTGCACCGCTTCCGCGACTTGAATCGCCAACTCGCGGGTCGGCACGAGCACGAGCGCGGACGGGCGCCCCCTTGCGGCGCGACCGATCAACTGCAGCATCGGCAGCGCGAAAGCCGCGGTCTTGCCGGTGCCGGTCGCCGCCTGCCCGAGTAAATCCCGACCTGCGAGGAGCGGAGGAATAGCCTCACGTTGGATGGGGGTGGGTTCTTCGTAGCCCAGCGTTTCCAATGTCGCGAGCAGCGGCGCTTCAAGTCCTAAGGCGACGAAACCGGGTGAAAACCCTGTTACGGCCGGAATAACGGATTCGGTTGTTGGGACATGTTTCATATGGTACTCAGCGGCCTTTCTGTCGATGGTCGTAGAATCGAGGAGCGCAACAATTTCTTACAGGGGGTGGATGTTACGTTGAATAAGGCGGCAGCGCAAGATGGGATAGGAATCTCGTCCGGACCATCGCGAGGCAGTCGGGTGAATATCAATGGTTTGATCCGACTACTGAAGGAGAGATGTCTCTCTGCGGGACAGGGCTCAGTTTCGTGGACTGGGATTGCTCTTACAACCTGGGCGGACAGGACTTTCGGAGCCTGGCCGCCCATCTATAGTCGCTATAGTCGGGGCTAATACAAGTCATGCTCTCCGCAGCGAACGCAACCCGACGGAGCGCCATGCTGGCTTTATCTACAGTTTCGGCAGAGCCAATGCGCGTATCGGAATCAACCGATCCTCTTCAGGAATAAGCAGTATGATCCTGGCAAGGGCTCGATACCTCGCTTCTAGCTCGCGGCATCGACTCACAAACCGACCGGCGGACAAACGGGGAAAGTAGTCGTGATGCCGTTCATAGAAGAGCGCTCGACGTCCCCATCGTTCAGCCTTGAAGATGCACAACCGAGTGACCAGGTCCAAAAGATGGTTCCGTGACAGCCGCTTGTGCCCTTGTCTCGCTGGAGCGGGCATCGTAGAGGTGGACAAAGTCAGTCCTTTCATCACTTCTTTCATAGCGTGTCCTCCTTGTGCTATGTGCCTGAACCATCTTCTTGAGCATCAAGCCGTAACACTCTTGACACCCATCCTAGGTATGGTCTCTTATAATCCCGCAACATGAAGACAACATTAGGCCGAGATGAAAACTTCTTCATGAAACGAGCCTCATTTCCGTACACACGAAAGGGATGAGATTGATAGAGCGGGCCTACTCGGCGCAGGTGCAGTCGGGAAGGCTCTCGGTGGCGAGGTAGGTCACGTTGTTGGTATAGGAGGTAAACCCCTTCCGGCGTCCAAACAGTGTCAAGACACAATCCGTCCCCTTCCGATCGATAAAAAATCGATAGTCGACACCGGACGGGGCCGCGATGGCGAAGGGCCGGGGTCCGAGATCGTAGGTGGTGAGCGTGGAAACGGTCCTGTCTGCCAGAGCATCCCCCACCTCGGGCTTTTCCCCTTCGTGAGTAAGAATCGCCGATAATTGGCGAGTGAACGATGAGCGGCACGACCCTTCTGTGAGATTGGTGACCTTGGCCATGGTGGCACAGCCCGACGTGGCAACAACAACTGCCAGGGGTAGAAGCCAAGATCGGTGGACCAGGTACGCCGACCGTGTCATGTGAAGCCGACTGGCCATGAGCGCGAGTGTAACCGCCCGCGTCTGATTGCACAACCTGATCCCGCTTAGCATTCAGGGGGGCACGAAGCCGACGTTGGCGATGGCAGTGGCTTGGACCGGAGGATAGGACCCCGTGAATTTTGAGGGAAACACGTACATCCGCTCACCTTCCGAGAGCAGCAGCCGATACTCCGTATCGGCATCACTGCGTAGATACACCGTAAGCAGCGAGGAAGTCGGCTGTTTATCGACTCGCGCCCAATTGATTCCCAGTTGCGCTGGGACCACATATAAACCGGCGGCGATGACGGCGAATGCGATATACGCCATCGATGGATCAAGGAGCCGGCCCTTGGCAGTGAACCGGACCACAACTAGTTCGAGAGCGGAGCTGAACAGGAGTAAAATAGCGGCCACACCGATAATCGACAGGACGATAGCCGGTGTGACATAGCCGAATGAAGTAAGGAGGGGGATCATGGCCAACAGCGCGAGCAAGAACCATAATCCATACTGAACCAAAGCCATGGACAGCTTGAACTTGAAATTTGCGGTCATGTCATCTTGGCTTCCGATCACCGCGAGGTTCGTCGTCGCCAGATATCCGAAGTACAACATCAGCACCAGCGGCACCCAGCTCTGACTGAAATAGGTCGCCGCAGGAACTTCTTCCAAGATCCAAGAGGCTCCGAATTCTGAGAAATAGGCCTTCGTATAAATCGAACCGGCGAGATACGCCACCGTACTGACGGCGGCCAACCCGGCCAATGCCTTCGGCGTCTGCTCAATGAGTCGGCGAGCTCCGGCCCGGGAAGATTTCCTGTTGTCGCGGTCGTCGGCGGGCATGGGTTCCGATGGAAACGCTGGAATGTCCGGCCATTCTTGCCGACTTCTACATCAGCCGGCGCAGATCAGGCTACTCTTCCAGGCTCCACAACACAAGCGGGACGGAAAGAGATTCGGAGTAAGAGGTCCTCGCGAAGGCGATGACCGGCACGGTACCTCGTTCTCACTTCAGCAGGGTATCAACGTGACGTGCACCGCCCGCTCGCGTGGGCCATCAAGCTCGATCAGCATCACCGATTGCCACGTGCCGAGCACCAGCTTTCCGGCCGACACCGGCACCGTCAGGGACGGTCCCAGAATCGAGGAGGCCATGTGGGACCAGGCGTGCGCGGGATTGTGCGCATGTTGAAAGCGAATGTGTGGAATCATCTCTTCGACGACCTCCAGAAGATCATCGTCAGTCCCTTCCCCGATTTCGCCGGTTATGAGAGCCGCCGTCGTGTGGATCACAAACAGTGCGCAAAGCCCTTCCTGCAAGTCGGCCTTCCGGACTACCGTCTCAAGCCGATCGGTCAGGTCTACGAT
>CAYXKP010000060.1:0-25779 GCA_964465695.1 uncultured Nitrospira sp. | reverse complement strand
TTGGAAGTGCTCGCCAAAGGAGTGCCAGAGCTGGATTGCGTTCCTTTTGATTGCCTCATCAAGGCAAAGCTAGCAGGAGGAGAGCCCGCTCAAAAAAAGAGCAAGTTGGACGAAGAGGGAGATTAAACGATTCTTTTAATCTGTCTTGCTCTCATGTTTCCAATCAGCTGGCCCAAAGCCTGCTGAAGACGCGAAATACTCCATTGCTGCAAGCTGCTCTTCTTTTTATTCAATCTCTGCGAGCATGGCGTCAACATCAGCCCAATCCATACTAAGGACCAGACGAATCTTATCAATATCTGGGCCATACTTGGCCAACAGGCCCTCCATCTGCAATTTTTTTTTTCTCAGAAAAAAAAAATTGCTCTAATGAAGAGGGGGGAGAGAGAGGACTTCAATCTCACTCCTGAAGAGTTTGACGAGCTTTTGGATCGCGCTTGCATCGAAAGAAAGGAAAGCAAAAAGATTCGCAAGTTTTTTTTGGAGAAGATAATTTCTGGCGGGCAGACTGGAGCAGATCTTGCTGGCTTGCTCGCTGCAAAGAAGCTCGGGCTTCAAACTGGAGGCACAAGCGCGCCTCTTTATTCGACTTCCAATGGTCGAGAAGCAGCACTGTTAAAAAGCTTTGGGCTTGTTGATATTGCTTTGAAAGGGTCGTGGCAACAAGCCTACTGTGACAGGACCATGAAGAATGTGATCGATGCTAACGCAACTGTTGTTTTTCGAGTGAAAGCCAGCTCAGGTACGGACAAGACAATTGGATATGCCGTGAAGGGAAAATGGCAAACTGTTTCGTTCTCTACGGCAGGTTCGGTGTATGAGTTTCCCGCATCTACGTCCTTTCGGCCTGTTTTTGTCGTTCTGAAGCTTAATCAAGAAGCAGGAGAGGCTTTGGTGCGTTTTTTGGAAAAGCACAAAGTGAAAGTGCTAAATATTGCTGGGCATCGCGCTGGAAGCGATCTCCCTGGATGGCAAGAAAACATAGAATCTTTTTTATTGACGCATCTTGGCTCTTCTACTCAATAAAGCGGACGCCCAGTGGTTCTGACTTGCCATCAGTGTTGGTTGAACCTATCGCAGCCACCGCAACTACTTTACACCCAGCACTTACAAGCTTGTCGTGGCATGCGCGAATAGTTGCACCTGTTGTTAAAATGTCATCCAACAAAACCACAGGTTTTTGCAAACGCTCGCTTACTTCAAGCGACTCCATTTGCTTTTCGTAATCTCTCTTCTCATATCCATTAAGTCCTCGTATCCGCTTTAATGCAGCGCTTGCGTCGGTCGCCTCAGGA
Organism: uncultured Nitrospira sp.; assembly: GCA_964465695.1. Lineage (GTDB taxonomy): Bacteria > Nitrospirota > Nitrospiria > Nitrospirales > Nitrospiraceae > Nitrospira_D. Next base: position 24,484 of record CAYXKP010000060.1, on the reverse strand, counting down.
ACATGCTCCTCCAGCATGAGGCTCACCCCATTTCTCGCTCCATTCATTTTGGATGACGGCGCTGTGACAAACACCACGTCTTTAAAATTCAGCCCTTTCTTTTCCAAGAACAGTCTGAGCATTCTTATCACCTCTGCCTCTTTGGCTCGTGCAAAGTTGTTCATCTTTTTTCTGTGAGCTCCTTTTACAACATGAAAAAGGTTTACAGAAGGCCAGTCCAACTTGCCCGAGTCTTTGGGGATGTATTCAAAGAAGTAAGAAACATTCTTTGGCTGGTGAAAGGTTAGAAGTGCGCACAAAAAAAATAAACAAATTCTAACATTCAAGCTAGCAGCTTCAAAAACTCCTTTGGAAGTTGAATCCAAACTATCCACTCGGCCTTCCATGAGTTCAAAACGCTAAAAGAAAATTTGCATGGAGGCGGAAGGGGGAGGAGAGGAGCAAGAGGTTGTGCAAGTAGAGGTGGCATCTTTGTCTTCGCAGGTGACGCGAGACGACTCTTCTTTTCCCCCACCCACTCCGCCAACACAACCATGGCCCGCTTCGCAGACTCCGAGGGAAGAGGAAGAAGAGCAAGAGCAAGCGCTTGCTCCTCCACGCATCAGATGGAGAGGGAATGCGCCAGACGATGGGCTCGCAGAGTCTGAAGAATAAACAGCGTAAGAATTCGTCTCGAGGTGAGAAAAAAAGAATTCAGAAGTAAAGGGGTCTTAACTCTGGAGATGAGAGGCATGACTATGGCACAAGAGATCAGTTTTGATGGTGCTTGGATTTTCTCCCTTTTTTCTGACTTTTTTTTCGAAAAAAAAATAGGCGCGACTTTGGAGAGGAGTCAAGTGACTTCTACACAATGTGGTCCAGGTGGAAGAAGTCGCAGCATGTGAAGCATTTTGATGCTTTTTGGACTTATCCCAAGTCAGCGAAGCTCGTATCAAACGACAAGCCAGTGCTTGTTATGATGTAGAAAGATGAGCCTGACCTCTATGTTGACATTGAGTCTTTTCGCAACAAGCTGATTGAGCATTTTCCCGATACAGACATTCCAGCTCAATTTGACCGCGAGCAAAGCGTTCTCCGTTTATTGCAAGACCCCCTTTCTCCTGAGAGTCATGTTGAATGAAGCATTCCACTTGTTGAGCAAGACAAAGACAAGCGAAAAGGCCCACGTGAGAGTGCCTTCCATATTGCGAGAGATTTCGCTGGCGGCAACTGGCGGAGAAAATGGCAGGCGGTTGGGGCACCAAGGACTCGGCCAAAAGACTCCACAGTAGCGATAGTCATTGCACACCATGGCTCCGCCAGAGCTGGCGTTATTGCAACCCACAAACCACAAAACAGTGAAAATGATAAAGGGGATAAACATGCCCGTGGCCAAGTTTTTGGAGAGCACAAAGTGAACGTCTGCTGCCTCATCTAGAAAGTTGTTTGTGAGAGCAAATGAGAGAGCATAAGGAATGAGAAGGTTGAGAGTAATGAACCACCACATCCACCACTCTAGCGAGTAGCGCGACGATGCAAAAGGGCCAGGTGAAGGCGGAGAGCCAAACTGGACGTAATCGTGGATAAAGATGGCATTAATGACTGGTATGACCAGCCAGCAAAAGAAAAAGGCAGTGTAGAAATATTTGAAGATGGTGGCATTGCGATAACGCCGAAAGAGGACTTGTGAAGGCTCCTCGCTCTCTCCTTCTGCCGCCTGCGGCGGCTTTAACGTTGGGAAATCATCAGGCACAGGCGCCACACCAAAGCCAAAGAGCGACATCAAAAGAAAATAAAGGACAAAAGTTCAAGCAAATAGACCCTGTCGCTTCTTTCTTGTATGCCATTCAGCCATAATTTTTTTTTTTGTGCAAAAAAAAAAACAATTACTAGAATGGCTTTTCCAGACTTTGAAGCACTAATTAGACTTTTTTGGCTAGACCCCTCTACAATCTCTCCATTCCTAGTCATGGGGTTTGTCTTTCTCTATCTTCGCCCAATTATTGCCTCAATAGGTGACGTGGTGCTCGTTTTGCTTTGTGTTTGGAACACCTTTGTCATAAGCAGTGATAGGAGGAACGTAGCCAAACTAACTGGGCTTTTTGTCTTTACACTTTGCTTGAATGGATTGCTTTTGCATCTCCTCCAATCTTGCTCTTTGTGGAAGGATATTTGGGTTTTTTGTGTCATGTGCCTGTGCCTTATCCTTTGCAAATGCATTGACGTCTACATTTCTTTTCTAGTGGCAATTAGGCACGCAAACAGGTTTGGTATGCGATGGTATCATGTGGATGAAATCCTTACGCTCAACAATGGATTCTTCCCAGTCAAATCATTGCGAAATCTGCGAGAAGAGTGCAGGGAGCGAAACGGCGAATGGGATGCTTATGTAGAGATGTTCATCAAAAGACTGGGCGCGCCAGCTGCATAAAAAAAAAAACTTTTCACAAGCGAATGAAGGCTTTCCAGAGTCTTTTGTCAGTGGCATTCAGTTGTGTCTCTTACGTAACGCTTCTCTCCTGCGTAGAAAATGTAATAGCGCTTTTCAGGAGAAATTCTTAGCCCAGCAGCACGATATCTAGCTTGGTCTCTTGTTAGTTCGGCTTCCTCCTCGTAAAGGACGGCTTTGTATTCAAACATAAGGTGTGCCTGGAGACTAGCGATGGAATGTTTTTTTGAAAACCCCTCTTGCTTCTTTCCTGCTCAACCTCCCATGTTTATTTTGTTGTTAACAACATGGGCATTCGATGCAACAAATACAAAGACCAACTTTTTGGCATCCTCGTGAACATTTGTCGCCATCATTGCAACCAATTTCATGCTTGATTTCTCCTTCGCCAAACGAAAGCCTCTGTCGAACAAAAACTAATGTGTAAATCACAAAAAAGACAACAGTGCCCCAAAATAGCGTATCATCGAGACATATCACAGCTTTGACAAGATTTGCGCTCAGAGATGCATATCCCAACATCAACGCAATTATCTGAGAGCAAATAAAGGACGACACACATGAAAAAAATGTTTCACAACAACGTTTTGCCCACGGATGCTTTTCCCAAACCCGTCCAGAAAGCGCGCGAGCGGAGGTATCAAAATCAAAACGTATGTCCGGCATCGCTTCTGGTTTTCGCGGGCTTCTTTCAACCTCTTTGACCTGTCCGCTCTCACTTCTTGGGGGAGGATCTGCATGAACCTTTTTGGGACTTTTCAAAGCTAAAAAGAAAAACAGCACGCCAGCTAGAATCAAACTTGTGTAGTATTCCAAACTTGCAGACTCACAAATCGATAACGGCTTTGCAAGGGCCGTCAGTGACCCGCTTGAAGAATTGGACATACTTTTTTTCTTCGTTGTAGAAAATGTAATACCTTCGCTCTCTTTCTACAATCAACCCGTGGGCACGTTCAAAAGGACCTTCTTCGTAGTAAAGCTTTGCCTTCCACTCGTATTCTAACTGTGCCTGCAAACTAGAAATGCACTCTGCTCTTGTTTGCCCGTATGAAACAATTTGAGCCTGCGAGTTGCCCATACAGTGGTTCTAACGATTTTTGTTCTGATCAAGAGGATCAAAGCACCCCTCTTTAATCCAAAACAATGACTATTTTCTGAGAAAAAAAAAAAAATTTCACAAGCAAATGGTGGCCTTCCAGACTCTTTTGTCAGTGGCATGCTGCGTAGTTTCCACGTAGCGATGCTCTCCTGCGTAAAAGATGTAGAGTTGCTTGGTTTTCTTGTCAATGTAGAGTTCTGCGTCATATGACGAGAGACGCTTTTTTTGAGAAGCCATATGCTTCAATGATTGAAGAGTGATAGGCTCCCATGTTTTGCTGGGGTGTGGAAGTTATGAGAAACAAGAATGGCCCAACATTTATTTCTCCTAAGCTCACTGCGAGAGCTTTCAAATGAGCGACTCTTCATCTGGCGATGTTACTCAAGGAGCCTATGATACGCTTGCGCCAGTGGGAAATGTTGCTGGGGCGGCGGCATCTGTGGTTTCCGCCACGGTGAGCGCTGCGTCATTCATTATCTCCTCTCTTTTTCTGATTGGAGCTCTCATTGTGCTCTCTTCGCTCATGTTTTTTTATGTTCGCTACCAAGACAAGTTGCCAGAACAGGCGGAAAAGTTTGCGCGAGGCAAGCTCTTTCCACTTTGGAGAGATGATGTGCGTCAATATGCAGACATTGCACGCGATCTTTTCAATGGAGTCGTTTGTTGGTGGGATGCCTACGTAACATACATGGCTCGACTTATTTTTGAAGTTATTTTCCCAATTGGTTGGCGTTGCGGCATAATACGACTAGCTCCTGCCATTGGAAACTTTGTGTTGGCTGTTGGCCAGGATTTGGTTCCCTATGTAGCCACTGGTCAGTTTTTGACACAAGATGTCAATTTCACTCGCATCACTCCTGCTGGTATTGCCCTAGCAGATGCGTGGATTCAGACATACCAATGCGCCTGCTTTGATTTGGGTGTGATTGTGGAAGCCATTCCACTTTTGAATCCTTTGATTGCTTTCCCCGCTGCGTGGCCAGTCATGTTTGGTTTGTTCCCATTTTCTGGGCAGTGGAAAGACCCCCAGACGTGGTGCTTTATTGAGCAAGCAATCAACGTTCTTGCCGCGGCAGCTTCAGAAGTGTGGCAACTTTTATCACAGCTAATTCAGCTTTTGATTTTAGGCAATCCGCCGGCTCTCTTTGTGCGTCCCGACTTTAGGCGTATTGTCAACAAGCTATGCAGACTGCTAGACTGTGGAGTCAGAAGCATGGAAAATGCCATTCAGTTCATTTGGGACCAATATGTGCCATTCAAATTTGTTTTCAACAAGTTTTTTTGCATTGTGGACTCTCTTGCTTGCATTTTGCTCAAAACGGCAGCGGTGTTGCTACGGTTTATCATCAACATTGACAAGGTTGTAAACTACCCCAATGATCCATTTTATGAGGATGTGATCAAGCAGGATTTGATTGAGATTCTCAATCTCTATGTGGCCCCAACTCCTTTTGAAACAATCATTGTGCCGCCTCTGCCAAATCCTTCTCGCTTTGTCATGTTTGACTACTTTTTGGACGTCAATGAGCCCGTAACTCATTTGGGAAGACCCAACCCACTCTTTAATGAGACGCGCCTGAGCGAGTGCATTTGCATTTTTATTACGCGTTTCATCTGCGACCCATCAGATGAAAACACTGCTTGCTTTTCGAGCACGGCGCAAAACCTGCTGATGGGATTGGACTTTTGCTGCATCACAAACACGGTGCTAAAACTCTTGGCAGATTTCGTCAGTGGCCTAATTGAGTTTACTTTTCATTTCTCCAAGGGTGCCGACAACTTTTTTCTCTTTGTCGACAATCAGCCATTTACGCGCATCCTCAAAGATGATCTAGTGGGAGTTGTGCGTTGTCTTTTGAGTGTATTTGGGCTCATTCCCGTTGTTGGAACATGCATAAGGGAGCTACTTGTCAATGTGGTAGACTATGCCCTCAGCATTTTAGAGTTTTTCTTCAAAGTTCTTGTCGGCCTTCTTACCCTCCCTTACTTTATCACAACCTTGCCCTCGATTCCAAACTTTTTGCAGTCGGCAAATGAGGCACAGGACTATTTTATTGCCATTCACGAAAAGATTATTGCAGATGCGCCCGGATCTTTCAAGAATTGCTTGTGCGTGGTGCTCAACAATGGATTCCCAATCCCACCCATTCCATGCTCCTCTTGCAGAGTGGACGGCTTTGTGCCACCTCCTGCGTCGCGCCGCTTTGCGGCGCATAGAAGCTTTTTTGGACCGCAAGGCCAACCATTGACAAGCCCTTGGCGTTTGGCCAAAGAAACTTGGCTTGGTCGGCCTCTGACAGAGGCGGAAGAGGTGGAAGAAGGCTACAAGGTGACTCCGCTCATTTATTATGGAAATGGGACACACACGTCCAATCCAGTGACGCTTTTCAACAACATTTGGATCAATGTGCAAACTCTGTCAAAAGACGTCCTCCCATGGAAATCCTTGCGGGAAGTCAATGAGTTTGTTGACAGAAAGCAGGCAGAAATGCTGGAAAAGTGGAGCACAAAAAGGAAATCTCAAGAGGAAGAGGAAGAACGGTTGCGGTTGCAATTTTCCAACCCAAAGCTCTATGAGTTTAAGCGAAAAAGGGGCGATCTTGGAGGATGCCCTGCAACGGAGCACTCTTTAGGTGAGGAGCACGTTGAGCAAATACGGACTGCACCTCCTGATGCTGCTAATCACTCAAACGCAGAACGCCTAACGACTGTCGCCACAGATCCGCCAGTTGTAGGTTGCACGCCAACTCCCAAGTGTTTTGACGTTTGTTGCCTCTTTCGATCCGTTTTGACTCTTGCAGTGCACATTATTACTTCGCTTGCGCGCTTCTTTAATGGGCTCATCCAAGGATCGCTTGGCATTCAAGGGACCATGCAGGATTACCCCTACTTTACGGGAGAATTTGGTATGGCTCCATTCAATCAACCCACTTTTGAGTCGGATTTGATCAAACTCATTATTGACTCGTTTGTCCCAATTCGTTGCGCCTGCCAAGTTTTCAATTTGATCATTCCAGTCATTCCCAGTGCCTTTACTGCAGGCAGAGAAGACGTTTGCGCCTTTGTGCAGCGCTTGTCAGAGCTGATTGCTTGCATCATTCAAACAATCATCAACGTCATCAATGCGCTTGCCATGGGAGCGACGACAAACTACATTTATTTCCGCTCTGGTGATTTCCGCCGCGATATCAATACGATTTTTGACATTCAGCTGGCCACAATTGATGCAATATGCGTCTTTATCCGGGCCATTTTCCCTGCCAACTACATTCCAGGGTTTGCAGAGGCTTCTGACTTTGACATTTGCTGTGCCGCAAAAGCAGTGCTCTACACTGTGACGGAAATTTTGCGCCTCATTTTGCAAATGGTCATTTCTCTCGCATTAATCACAACAGATAACGAGGCATTTTGCTTTTGGCGCTTGGACAGAACCGTTGATCATCCAACTTGCGCTGGCACGCTGGATGGAATTGGCTTTGTCAAGCAGCTAGACGTTGTGATTGACTCGTTCTTTCCATTGGAGGGTCAGAATGGAGGGCTCTGCAAAGCAACTTGCAAAAATGACAATGGAGCATCTGGAATTGTGCCCTGCATTTGTCAAATTTTCAATACGCTGATTCCTTGGAGAGATGACCCCAGCAAAAGAGTCAACTGCTCGCCAGTTCCTGGCGAAACCAACTGCCCGCGACTAGACTTTTGCTGTCCATTCTCCAAACTTGGCTTTTTCATTGCAGATTCGCTCAAGTTTGTTATTCGTGCCATTGTTGCACTTTGGCAGCCTTGGGATGGCTTGCCAGAGTTTTTCATCAATTACATTTTCTGCGATGAAGGAAGGGTAGCACCATGCCCTAGTGATCAGGTGATCCCGCCAAATAGATGTCAGCTAAGCGAGTTTCGCAAAGTGCCAACTTGCAGTGGAATCTACCTCGCTTCTTTGGGAAATGGAACTTTTGTCAATAGGTGCGGCGAATACACTTGCGGAAAGCTCAATGTGGTCATTAAGCATTTGACGCATCCAACAGACGGATTGATTGCTCGCTGCACTTGCCAATTCATTTCCCTTTTGGATCAGCTTGTGGCGCTTATTTTCAGGCTTTTGCGCATCATTTTACCACAAAGCGGATGGGGATGCTGTTTTTGCGGAGGAATCAACGCTCAGACTGGCGATTGCAATGTCAATTCAGTGGGCGCTTGCACAATTGGTGGCCCAGGGCCCTTTATTGGGTCGAGCGGATTGCTGACTGGTCTTTCCTATGTGGTCAATGCAATTCTTGTGGCAAGCACTGGCTTTTTGCGCAAATTCCCTCTTTCATGTTATTGGAAACCATGCGTCCCAAGCAATGTGATCCCAGTGCGCTGTCCCAATAATGTGCCTCAAAAGGTGGATGAGACATGGATCTTTTCCTTTTTGGCCCCTACTGCAAATGCGCTTTGCATAGCGGTTGGTAACGTGCAATGTTTTGCGCAATCGCTCTTTTTGCTTCCGCAAATTTGTCTTTTCCGAGGGCAACGCTTTTTGGGTTCTGTTGTGCGATGGGCGGCAGAAATTATTTTGCGAGTGGTGGGCTTTATCGAAGCTTTTGTGGCAGTGTTTATTGCGCCCGATAACTCATGTGTGGGTCCTACATGCGAGCAAGCTCCCGGAACTAAAATTCAAGTGACAAAAGGCATTGATGCAAAACAGTTAGGCGACATGATGGTAATTTTGCTGAGCATTCCAAACGATCTACTCATTGGTGATTCTGAGATTGCTTGCACGACCATTTGCCCTTCGCAGTTTGCCATTGAAAAGCCAAAGCCTTGTGACTGCTGGAACAAATCCCCTAGGGACGTTTATGGAAATGGGAGAGACGCTTTTCTCTACACGACAAACAACACGCTCTGCATTGATCCTCTCACAAACAAGCATGTGGGAGAAAAGTGGTTTTTGAATGGAACGACCTCGCTTGTTAATGTCACCATTAATCAACGCGGAACGGGCTATCGTGTGGGTAATGTTCTCAATGTGCCTGGAGGAATTTTGGGCTCCCTCTATGTGACTAGTTTGAATGGGTTGCGCTCTTCTGCGATTGGAACTGTTAGCGTTGCCAACCCAGGAAGTGGTTATGTGACGGGCACAAACATTTCAGTGACGGGTGGCGATGGAACTGGCGCAACAGTGGACATTATCAATGTTGTTACGGGTTGTTGCGTGCCAATAATTGAAACAAATCCAATCAAACGCCTCCCCATTTGCATCAACCCTTCAGAAAGTTTGGTCAAGCCTGGTCCTTGCGCAGAGCTGGCAGCATGTCGTCCAGATGCACTCCCTTCTTGTGCTTTTGACCCAGAGATTCCTCGGGCCATGACGGTTGGATATGAGGGCGCGATTGATGGTGTGGTGATGGGATTTGTCAAGTATTTGCGCTGCATCTTGAACAATGTCTTTTGCGACAGCAATGGGCAAAATTGCGCCCGCATTGGCAACGTGATGCGCCCGGCCATTCTCATCTTTTCCTACGTGTGGCAAATCCTAGGAGGGTTCATTCGCTTTATTGTGGCGTGCATTATCTTCTTTTTCACATTGTTCACACCGCCAGAGGGAGGGGATTGTGACTGTTATGATTCTGCGGTGCAAAATGGGTTTGGAAAAACTGTTACGCGTTATCACAGAAGGGTCGGTAGCTTGTGCTATCCTTGTCAGGTCCCAGGGTGGGATTGTGATTTGTTTTACACAAATGCCAAAGGTGTGCAGCGTTTTGAAAATATCCCTTGTCCAGATTATTGCCCATACAATCAAAAGGTTAGAAATCCGTCATTTTCTGCTGCGCAGGCCATGGCGCAATGCATATCAGACTATGCAAACACAACGTTGCGCTCTTTTGCTCCCTTTTTGAACGCGAGCTTGGCGTGTGACCCTTATGGGACCTATTTTGACTCGTTCCCAAAACTTTTGCCTGGAGGCCCGTTTGTGTTCAAACCAAGCAGAGAGTACACTGTCACAACCGACATTCAAGTATTTGATGATTCGCTGGGTTGGTGTAACAATTTGTTGGTAGGGACTACAATTTCGCCCACCCCAAATCCTTTGATCACATTGAACCCAGGAATTGTCATTAATCCAATCAAAGTCAGCAATTCAGGATCTCAGTATCAGGTGGCAGACTTTTGCCTAAAGCAGTGCCAGTATGATGCAGAGACTCGACCAGGTGAAGGGTTTTTCCCATGTGGAGGAGGGCATACTTCGCAGGCAAATACACAACCAGACTCCCCATATGCATTATGCGGGTTGATTCAAGTTGTGCAAAACTTTCTCGATGTATTTAACACATTCACGGCCATTTTTACGACTCCGCTGATTGAGCCGCCTGACCCTGTGGCGCGCTCAATTGGACCAGTCAGAAGAGAGTCTTTTCAACAATTTCGCGAGCGCATTCATTTTGCAACTGCTTCCCGCACCAAGCGCGGGTATGAGGGTCTCATTTATTTTGATGACAGCACAGAAGAACACCCCAATTTTGCGCAGCAGTTTGCCAGCGCCTTGTATGATTACGACACGTCAGATTGTTATGACGACCCTGTGGCTTGCGCTTGCAGAAATTTGGATCTGTCGCAGCACTGCGAGTGGGTCAATGATACGGTAATTATCAATCCGGCAGGAAGGCTTGGGTTCTACAGGCGAAATGATCAGCTTTCTACCCTCGAAATGACTCAAATGCTTCATATGGAAGAGTTCACTGGAACGACTGTTTGTGACCACATTTTTGACGATAATGCGGCACAAACATGGGATGCGATTCACATGCACAAGAAGCATCAGTGGGTTCGCTGCTTGGATCAGCGCATTCAAGGGAGCCGCTTGAATTTGCTCAACGATGTCTTTCCCAAGGATTTGATGTACAATACGCATGCGCCCATGAGTTTGGTTCACAATCTCTACAACAAGGCAAAGCGGACCGCAAAGAGGTTGCAACTGGAGAATGGGCAAGCGGCAGCAAGAAGGGAGTATGAGTTGGAGATTGAAAGGGTAACAAGAGAGGCGAAAAAGAGATTTTTCAATGATCCAGGAATTGGCGCAGAGGGTAACGAGAAGACGAGCTCCTCAGACGGAAGCTTTAACGAGTGGGTTCTCACAGCGGACCCTTCAGAGGAACTTCTTCCGCATGATTGGGAGCATGTTCGCCGAGAGCACATTAATTCTGCTCGCGAATACTTAAAGAGCGAATACGGCTACACAGACTCTTCAGTTATGATGGATGCCATGGTCCGTTTTAGCGAAATTCACTTGAAATACCAGTATGGCTTTTACGGCAAGCTATTCCGCAAAGCGGCTCACAACATTCAGCGAGGCGGACCTTTTAGCTTTCCCACCACACAAGATGCTTTTGGTATGCTGAAGGAGAGCACGCGTGAGCTCTACAACACTGTGCGCAATGGGCGCTTCACGGAAATGGCTCATGCAACCAAGGAAGCCACAGATATGGTCACCACCTATGTGAGAGATGTTGCAGAGCAAGGGGTTGGCGAGCACATTAGCTCCTTGTGGGAGCGCTACACACGCCACAGAGAGAGCATGGTCATTCCCGCCAGAAAGAGGACAGAGGACGCGTTTGAAAAGATGATTTATGAGGCGCCTTTGGTCAAGTGGTGGAGTGGCATGCCGGCTTCGCCGGCACAAGAGGCCGCCCCCGCTTCGGGTGGCTTGATTGCTTTTGTCAAGCACATGTGGCGTGTCGTTGAGTTCCAGCGGACCCACTGGCAGAGCGAGCCCTTTTCCTTTTACTCTGCAGACCTGCGCTTTTGGTCATTCAAAGACATTCTCCTCAAGCGATGGCAGAATCCAATTTGGAATGCGCAAAAGTTGGCCAACTGGGATCGCTTCAAGCGCCTCTACTGGACCATTTATGGGCGCATCTGGCCAAATGATGTCCCCGAAAAGGAGCGCGCCTTTTTCCTGAGCAGATGCGATCTTTTGGAGCAAGCGGCAGACATTACTTTGGAGACTGTCTCATATTGCGCCGCGCGCGCTTCAGCCCAACAGTTGCAGCGGAACGACTCGATGCGGGTTGGGCGCAACGAATTTCGCTGGGAGCGCTGGAGTAAGGATGACCCCAAGAGTGCAATCTATTTGCGCTTTGTTCATCCTCCTGCCAAGAATGATACTCGCCTGCGTGTGGATCACCGCGCCTACCGCTCTGTCATGGAAGCGCATGGCCCAGCCAGATGGGATCTCTACTCGTGGCTCTTGAGCGTCTTTGAAGACATTACCAAGTGGACTTTTCGCGCAAATGCAGACACGTGGTTAGAGACGGTTCAGAACTGGTTGGAGAACCCCAACACTGATGTTACGCAATTCCCAGACGTTGGTCTCCTCTTTTATTTTAGGCTAATCTTTACTTGCCCATGGCCACAAGCGCTGGATTGTCGTTATGGTGTTGGACTCGAAACTGCCCTCCTCTGGGTCTCTGTCGGATTCATTGCACTCATAGGCGTCTCGCAATTTATTCCTTTCATCACACTCCCAATTCAAATTGTTGGTTTCCCCATTGCCTATGTGGTCGTGCTCTTTTTTGTGGCCTATCTCTACTCGCCTGGATGCGCGTTCCGTTTAGCAGCGCCCATGTGTATCGGCGACGACGTTATGAGGCTGGCAGACAAGTACATTACCAATTGCTACTCGCCGCTCATTATTCCTTCTTACATGATTTCTGGCGAGCTGTGCCCAGTAGATCCCAACCAATCCATTGATGTGCTCAATTGTCGAGATTTAGGCATTGGCGACGGCATACAAAATGTCATTTATCTGGGCTACCTCATCTTTGGCACAAGCTTTCTCGACTGGACTCTCTCTGCTGCAGCGGCTTTGGCAAACGTGATACCAGTCGGTCTCTACAATTATTTTGAAGTGACTGTCAATCTCTTTAGAAATGCAGGTCCTACTCAGCAGCAGCGTCTCTACTTTTGCTTTTGGGCCAACTTGCCTGCTGCCCTCCCACCTCTCGGCTTTATCTTTCTTGTCATTGCCGCTTTTGGTGGTGTGTTTGTGGCTCTCTTTTTGTTTTTGCGCGAGCTGGGTAGCGCAATATGGGGCCAGGCTGCAAGGGACAGCCCAGCCAATGACTTGTGGAAGGCGCCTGCGGCGCCCAACGAGAACATCCCCCCTCCAGTCGATTCGGATGGCATCCCCACGCTAGGCACAGCGCTAGACTACATGAGTGGGTGGTTCATTGGAGAGAAAAAGGAGAGGAAAAAGCTCAAAACACAATAAAAAGATGGAGGAGGAGGCTTGGAAAGACTTTGGTTTTGGTTACATAAAGAATGGAACGAGCAGCGTGAGCGTGGATGCAAACGAAGAAAAAATCTATGTTGTGGAAACAATCACAGTCACTGAGCTACTTGGATTGGACTCTTTGCCTTCAGCAGACATCAAGCCCAAAGAGAATCCATAAAACAGGGAATTTTTTTTTTTAGTTTGCGATCTTCTGCATCACGTCGGACCTTCGCTTTTGAATATCTTCAAGCATTTTCTGCACATGGAGCGCTTGCTTCTTGATAACTTCTTCTAGTTCACGCAAATCGGCAGTATCTTCGTAATTCTGAACAGCGATAGATTGAAGAGCAGCCTCCGCTTGCATTGCTGTTTGAATATCCTTTGAAAGCTTTGGCGCAGCAGTTTCAGCTTCGAGGCTTGAAGGGCAATGATCCATACAAGGACAATAGAAACCCTCTTGTGGCAAGAATTTTAAATTCTTTAGCTGCAGTTGCCGAGTCAATTCTTTTGACGGAATCCATCACGAGTATTTTTTTCACAACATCTGAGAGGAAAAAGCTCAAAACACAATAAAAAAATTGAAAACCTTTAGAAAGGGGTTGTGAAAACAAAAAAAAATTCTATGGAGAAGATTGCTAGAACAAACCTTCGCTACGAGCTTCAAGCATTCTTGGATGGTGGCATGTCCACATTTGGAGTGCAGCGGCTCTATTTATTCTCAAAGAAAATTCCAGAAGTTCTAAAGTGGTATGGTGACTTGCCGCAAAAGAAAAGACCTAGAAACCTGAACGCCCTCTTTTATGCTCGCTACAGAGTGTCAAAGAACCTAATCTTGGACGGTCGAGGGCTGGATACGGTTATTCCACCCCATCCTGCTTTGGTGGACGCTCTCAGGAACCAAGATGAAGAAGTGATCAAGGCAAACATTGCCACGGCTCTTGCCAAAGAGGATTTGTCTGAACATGCCGTGTATTATCGAGCAATTTTCGGAGAAAACTCGCAATTGACCGAGGATTTCAGGACTCTCGAGAAGACCTTTTTTATGGCTCTAGCCTCTTCTGATCGACGCAGCGAAACAGATGTTTGGGATCGTTTCGTCATGCACAATAACGAGTCGCTTCGCTACTGTCAAAAAAGACTCGGCGGCGATGTTTACAGGCTCGAGTCCTTTCAATCAAAATTGAGGATTGCTGCAAACAACATTGGGTTGCAGGTTGCGTCTGGAGTAGCTGTAGTCGAGGTTACTATTCGAATTGTCGAAAAATTATTTTGAAGAAAAATAAATCTTTACTCGTTCATTCTCTTCAACAGCTCCTCTGGCACAACCTTGTCTCCCTTTTGGTAGCGAGCGAGGGCATCTCCAAGAGACTTTTTGGACTTGGGGCTTTTTATGAGCTCGGCAAGAGCGTCCTCGTCAGCAACACGGGAGACTCCTTTTTTTCTTCCCGGCCCAGCTTCTTTAACAAGGAGCTCCACCTGCTTACCTTGGTTCCTTATGTCAGTCACATCCATCACAAGGGGGTAGGTGGTCCACCACTCGTCATTCTGAGGAGAGCTGATTTTTTTTTTCTTTTTTCCTCCCTTGGGACTCTTGAGTTCCCCCTCGCGTTTTGCCATCTTGATGAGATCACTAAGGTCAAGATCATCATAGTTGACATCATCATCAGCTTCTTGAACCTTTTGAGCCTGGAGATACCATTGGCCAATAAAAGTCTCAAGCTCCATGCAAGAGGCCACGCTCAGCGTAGGAACCTTTTGAATGACCTTTTCAAGCATAGCCACCAAACGACGACGAGAAGGGTCGAGCTCCATATCGTTTTTCAAAAACGTTGAATGGTCCTCCGTGTGTTCTGGATGGAAATCACGCCAAACATGATGAACATGTCATGGGAGCTTGCTAAAACATTGTCCGGTTTAATTGGGCTTTGGTGTTGTTTTCTTTGCAAGCGCCTGGCTTGCTCTTTACGAGCTATCATATTCACTATTCAACCAAGGTATCTCTTGTGACAACTTAGCATTGATATGGCTGATTCTCTTCCTGATGCTGTTTCCTTTTTTGCTCTATGTTTCAGGCTTTGGTGTTGTTGCTCTTACTGGCTTGGGCGGAGAGCTTGTAGGCGAACACTTTAACGAATGGTCGATTTTTGTGTGCACGATCACATTGGCCGTTTTCGTGCACAAACTCAAGCAGAGTCGCAAGTGAGCAAAAAAAAAAAAAATAAAGACGAATTACTATCATGACTGAAAAGAAGAGGCGCATTGACGAGACAGACATCTCATGGGTTGCGCCCTTAAAAGACTTTGCCTTTGATTATCATGTCAAAGTTTTTGCAAGCATTTATGTTGCCATTGTACTGCGTATGGGCGAAAAAGATGCTCAAACACTCGTCACTGGCATGCACGAACGCGGTTACATTGACTGCTTTCACTCCCGCGAAGCAAATGGCGTCATTTTTCTGCTAAAATTTCCCGCGCGGGAGAGAGCGGACGAGTTCTGTTGCTCATACCTCATCTTGTGCGACGAAGGCGCCTCATTTGCAAAGAGGGCAGCTTTTTGTGTCAATGCCTTTGGAAAATTTTCAAGGAGAAAAAAAAAATTGAAAGAGCAGCGCGAGCCAGAGGACCAGATAGAGATGATGAACCATGCCTGGGCAAACTGCACAATAGAAATAAATTGACAAAAATTCGCAAAAAAAAATTTTGTAATGATGGAGCGCGTAAGGACCATCTCTAACCTCATCATCGGTGGGAAACTCATCATAAAGCTTGTTGGCATATTTGCGTCAACTTTGGTGGGTCTCTTTCTTTTTGTTTGCCAAAAGAGATCAATGGAAGCTTTGTTGCAAGTGGCTGGTGCTGTGAGTGCACTTTTTGCTCCTCTAACTCTAGGCACTTTGAGCTTGCTGGTTTGCATGTGGTATGCATCACTTACGCTTATGGGAAACATTTTGATTTTTTCCCTTTCAACAGACAGAAGCGAGTTGTGGTATGGATGCGCAGCAGTGTCTATCCTTTCTGCCTTTTTCTACGTCTTTTTTCTCTTTGCAGAAGTGGATGCGCATTTCAAGAGACAGAGAGCGCGAGCTCAAGCAGAAGCAGACTACAGGAATTATGATGGGCTTTTACCAAGAGTGGCACAAGAGATTCGCAACGCAAATGCAGGGCTGTTGCCTAAAGAGTGGCTGCAAGAAATTAGCAGAGAACACAAGAAGAAATATGCAAGAAGGCTAAAGACTGACGAAGCCAGGAGAGCATTACATCAAAAACATCTTTTGCTTGTCAAAACTTTGCAAGGGAAGGAATAAACCACCCCCTCTTTCGTCTTTGTTTTTGTTCATTTCATCCAGTCTGCTCCGTCGAGCAAGAGCGCCGCAAGGACAAAGCCATGGCCAAAAGGCTTTCTCTCGTCATTGACCAAAAGGCGTATGTTGTGCTCATTCATGATCATGCAAGGTTCTTTGAGTGAGATTTGGTCATAAGGCGGGTAAGTGAGTGTGGGATCGGGTCCATCCACTTCAATCAAAAGCAGGTTCTCGCCCTCTTTGTGCAATGCGTGATGAAGCTCTTGAAAGGCTCTTGTCTGTGGAGCTATGCGAGCATACTCTCCGCAATAAATTTTCTTGCGAGCCTGAATGTAATTAAGCTTTTTGCCTTCCCAATACGAGTAGAGACACTTGTGGCGTCCATCAAACCCATTTGGGTATCGCACTGCATACGAGTTGCGCATTCCCTTTTCTCGCCAAGCCCAATAAGCAGGCAATAGCTCGCCGCTTTCGGCGTCGACATGTTGCTCCTCGGGATGCTCCCAAATGATGCGCGACTTGGGATGCTTGCTTGAAAGATGAATCTTTTGAGCTGCAACGCGCGCATAGACCTTGCTAAACTGCCAGATGTTTTCCAGCTTTTCCCCTCTCTCGTTCGAGAGCACATATGGGGAAAGCTCTTCCTTGACATGAATCAAAAGGGGGCGAAAGCCTTGCTTGAATGGAAGACGCCCGCTTGAAGGGTAATACTTGGCCACAGCCACTTCACCTTTCATTTTGTTTCTTCAAAATTCTTGATGTAAGCTTCAATCTTGTCGTGCTCCACAAGATCATCCGCCAGGTCTGATGCAGCAAGATCAAAGCGTTGCTCAAGTTCATACTTTTGCACTTCCAAAAGTTCCATCATAGTGATGACATGATCTTTTTGTCCTTGCAAGCGATGATAAATGCGTCTTTTCTCTTCAATGTTCTTTGCAAGTTTTGCTCGCCTGTCTAAAATATCTTGTGAGTTCCATTCATCAAGATTCAAGTCACGTGCAGCGCGCTTTTGTCTTGCCGACCTTGCTGCGCGTGACGCGTTGAGTATCCGCTGCCCCTGTTCAGAAAGAATGGGAATTTCATTCTGCTCTCCATTCGGAGAAGCCAAAACAATACGTCCCTCTGTGTTTTCCATATTTTTTGCGAAAAAAATGGAGGGGGACACAAAGCGATCTCGCAAGTTGAAGCTCTTTGATCTCAAGGCCTTGCCCATCTTGGAGGATGAGTTCAAAATGGAAATGGTCCTTGGCTGTGGCACTTTTGCTCAAGTTTCGCAGGCCAAAGCCATCAAAGGAGGTCGCATTGTGGCAGTCAAGCGCTTTAATTCAAACATGCGCCACTGGGAAGAGTGCGCCAAGGTAGAGATGGATTCGCTGCGTCTACTTCATGGATGCGCGCACATTATTGCCTTTTTGGGAGCCATGCGAGACAAGGAAAATGCAATCTGCGCCGTCATTGAGTATGTGGACTACAACTTGCAGCAAATCTTTGAGCAAGGCAAAGAGAAGGGTCTGCAGGTGCGAGGTGCGTTTTATCCGCTACAAGACATTAAGGGCTACTTTAAGCAAATTCTTTTGGCGGTCGACTACATGCATGCGCGCGGTGTCATGCACCGAGACTTGTGGCCGCAAAATGTGCTCCTGACAAGTAGGAACGTCATCAAGGTGGCTGACTTTGGCATGGCAGATATTTTTGACCCGCAAAAGACCAAGTATGGGAACCCAGTGACGCACATTTCGTATCGGGCGCCCGAGGTTCTTCTTGGCGACACCCAATACGATTGCGCCATTGACATGTGGTCGGTCGGATGCATCTTTGGTTACATGCTCGTCGTGCATCATTTGTTTCAGGCTCGTTCTGACAATGAGGAGGAGCAGCTGAAAAGCATTTTTGAAATTTGTGGCACTCCCAACATGGCAGAGTGGCACCCAAGATTTCATGAGAGATTGATGCGAACCAATCTGCCTCCTTCTTTGTCATTGCTCACTCAAAAGCTTTTGCAAAAAAAGCTGCACGCTCGTCGCATGAAGCCTCAGGTGCTCAAGCTATTGGAGGCTTTGCTTACGCTTTGCCCGACAAAAAGAATTAGCGCACAAGATGCGCTCAAACATCCTTGCCTTGTGAGTGAAAACCCTACTCCATCTAGGCCGGAAGAAATGGCCGCTCTCGAAAATGTAGAGGTAAAAAGGCAAAGAAGAAAATGAACAAGAGGGGTCGAGCTTTAAAGGAAGAGCTTGAAGAATTTGTGCAAAAGGTTGTGCCAACCCTAAAGGAGGAAAGGGCAGACAAGGCTGATTTGGTCAAGATTGTCAATATCGTTTCTACAGTCAACATTTTGCCGCAGACAAACGGCGCTGGCCCTAAGCTTCCTCTCGAAGCCCTCACGCGCGAATTTCTGTGCTCTTATTATGCCCCTTCTAGCTTTGCTGCCAACATGGTGCAAGTCAATGACATTTTCCGTTATTGCACAGGACTCATGTTTGCATCTGGCAGCATTGTTTTGGTTAGCACTCTTACGCCTATCCACACCATATGGATTGGCCAATCGCTGGCACGCCTAATTGAAAAGGTAGACAATGGAGCCTTGGCGGGACGGACTGTCTATGAAAATGCGCACGTGCACAACATTGTGGGGCACGGTGATTTGGGCTGCAAGATTGATCTGCAAGCAATGGCAAACGCAGCTCCTTTGGCTTGTCGCTTTGATGAAAAGGCTTTCCCTGGGCTCAAATTCAAAATGTGGCTCAACGAAGAGCAAACTTGTCAGTGCAAGCGGAGCGCCAAGCAGAGAAAGATTGATGATGTGGAAAAGGTTGTGGGCAAAGTTGGTCGTTGCACTTGTGTTGTCAAGGTGCTTGTGTTCAAAACTGGCGAAGTTGTTGTTACTGGAGCAAAATCACAAGAGGACGTGCAAAATGTTTTTTTATGGATGAAACAATACGTCCCATCGCAGTACGAGCTGGATGCATCCAACTTTTACAAGGCCATGAGCCAGATTATGGTCAAAGGCAAGGGTATTGTTCATCGCAGAGAGCTCAAGCCAGACGAAGTGCTTGCCTGTGTTTTGGCAAATGTTGATTTCTTTGTGCCAGAGCAACAAATTGTTCAAAAGAAGCATACTGGGACGCCGTTCATGCGCTTGTGCGAGGCGGGACGAGTAGAGGAAGTCAAAATGATGCTTTTGATGGATCCCGAATGCAAAAATGCGCGCGACAGCAACGGGAAAACTGCCTATGAAAGGCTAATGGGGATGGCTGACAGAACGCCAGAAAACAAGATAATTTTGGATCTGCTAAGAGGGGATGGAGAATTCAAAGCGGGCCTATGAAGAGGCCAAGCTTCACGTCAAAGAAAAGGAGAGAAATTTTAAAGCGGCCATTTGCAAAGCAAATGTCAGAGAGTTTTTGCCCAAGGCAGTAAAATCGAGGCTTTCTCAGCTTGTTAAGTTTGTAAGCACAAAAATTGACGCGGAAACAATCCACGTGGAAAAAACAAGTGTCTATCAAGATTTTTTCGCGGGGAAATTCCCGCCTGACAAGCAGCTCTTTCTTTTTGACCTTTCCTTTTCGAGAGATTCCTTTCACATTATTGGGCACATTACTCGAGAGCGAGTGTTTGGTGTTTATGCATACTTTAAAGAGGACAAGGCAAATGACTTGCTCACTGAAAATGACCAACTCTTTGAAAGAATTCTTGCCGCAGCGGCTGGAGAAGGAGGAGAGGAGCTCAAAAAGCACCAGCTTGACATTTTGCGCCTGCAGTTTCTCTCTCTAATCAAAAGCTTTTTGAAAATGCTGTGCGACAATCTTGACAAAGAGTTTGGAGAGGGAATGTTTGTAAGGGCGGATGCACTGCTGCGCCCATGATGAAAAAAAAAATTATGGCAACAAAAGAGGGCGGCTCAATTTCTGGGCGATGCGGGCCAATGTTTTCAAACAAGTCCACTTGGGTGCACAAGAAATTTGATAGAGCGATAATCAAAGGAAAACGAGCCGTCATTATTGCCTATGCTCACGACCTTCGCTACACAAAGCGCTCTCTTTGCGTTTCGCACGAAGGAATTGGGAGAAGCGCAATTAGAGCTCAAGACCTTTTGGAAGATCCCCCTGAAATGCCGGCTGACGTGGAGGAAATTTTTATTGACGAGGCGCAATTCTTCAAAGGCTTGGCGTCCTTTTGTGCCAGACATTACGCACTAGGCCGCAAGGTCCGCTTTGCTGGACTCAACTCTACCTTTCAAGGCACTTCATGGCCTCACATGGCAGACTTGCTCTTTGTCATTCCCCATGTGCGCGTCAAGTTCTGCTATGCAATTTGCATTGTCTGCAACAAAAAAGCCTTTTGCACCCGCAAGATTGGCGGAGATCGCCAAAAGGTAGAAGACATTGGCGGAGACGAAAAGTATGTGCCAACCTGCAATGTGCACTTTGCAGAAGAGTTTGAAATTCCCAAGGAAATTATCGAGAGGCGCCATGAGCGCATTCAATTTCTCATGCAAGCACTAAAGTGAATAGAGACCTTTACTGTTTTGACCTTTTGCTTGGCGAAAATTCTTCCTCCTCTTCTTCGTCGTCTGACGCGAGAGAAGAAAGTTCATCCGCCTTCTCCTTCCCAAAGTCTGTAGAGGCGGCAAGAGCTCTTGCTGTTTCGCTGCTCTTTCCAGCCGTTCGACGCGCAGGAAGTCCCTTTTTAGCTTCCAAGCGAATCTTGGTGGTTTCCATCCTCTCTTCCTCACCGGGCTTTTCCTCCAAGAGAAAGTGTCCGTTGGCCTCGTTCAAATAGCTCTGAATGGTCCTCGAGGGGTCAGGCATGGTCCTGACCTCATACTTGCACACGGGGCTCAGTCTGTTTGGAAAAACAGACGCATACTTGGAGCCAGGCCCGCTCTGCTTAGGATAGGCCTGACCGGGTTTCAGGGTATCATGCAGAAATGTCAAAAGCAAAAGGTTGATGGCCTGAGGAATCGTCTGTCCACCATCATCTCCGGGCATGTGCAAAAGAACTTCTCTTGCATGACAGAAGCGAAGCATCTGCTCGGGGTTCAGAAAAAATGTGCACCAAGAGATGAAATTGGTTTTCCCAATTTGCATCAAGGGGCTAATCGCGTCGGGGAAATGATGGCGAAAGCTGTTGAACCCAAGCTTTTGCTTTGCAATCATGTGAACGACGCGATACATCCCGGTATCGAGCAACTTGACTTGGCAAGCATACTTGGGAATGTTGGTCGCCTTCATGTTAGCCGGAAATACAAGTCCTGCTTGAGCCATCTCAAAGAAAACAGCCTCCTGACCGGGAGATCTTGGCTCGTCATCTGATTTTCTCCTGCTTCGCTTGCCGCCGCCGTTGGGCTTTCTCCCCCTTCTTGGCTTTTCCTCTTCCTCCTCCTCTTCTTCGTCCTCTTCTTCGTCCTCTTCTTCCTCTTCAATCTCCTCATGCACAGACTTGGGCACAAAGCAGACGCGATCAGGGCCAGTAGCGCACTCGCGATCCAGACTAATGGGCTTGTCCGAATCCTCCAACACACACATGAACGAATCGGCGTCAAAACACTCTAGGAGAGGACGCACTTCGCCGCTCAAGACTTGTGCAAAAGTAAAGTTGGGAAATGGCCATCCCATTCTGCCCAAATCCGTTTCAGAAATGAGCTTTTCATCTCCCCAGAGAACAGAAATGTTGGAGAGACACTCCCTAAGAGGGATGGGAGGGCCCATCTTGTTGCCAGAGCGCTCCAAAAAGTCACATGTGCGCATATCCAGAGGAATCAGATGAGAAAGCATGGCCTTTCTCATAAACTTACCCAACGCATCGCGGTAAGTATTGTCGGCCTTAACCCTCAAGTTGTCGGCAACAAGTCCCAGACTAGGAAAGTCCTTTCCGAGCGGATAAAAGCCCACATGAATTTCTCGCTTGGGCAAACACTTGGTACTGCAGAACTGCTGTGCAAATGTCTCTGGTGCGTAGCCCTTGAAAAAGGGCTTTTTGCATTTTGGAGAAATGCAGAATCGCACCATTTTTTGTGCATCACACTGAACACACATGTGGGATGGATTCCAATAGTTTGTGCCGCATTTCGAGCACACAATATCTCCGGAGGACATCATGACGACATTTCCGCCAATGTCAGCCGTCCCAAGCGCATAGCGCCAGTCCCAACGCCCCTTGGCAAAGGCAACATCCGAGAGAACGTGCAAAGCACTAATTTCTTGAAGGGTAATGTTGCGATTCCTTTGCACGAAATCCAACACGGTCGACTGAGGATCAACCAAAGTAATGAGACAAAAAACATCTCTCCACTGCAGCACCATCTTTTCCGGGTTACAAGTCAATCGAAACGCCTCGGCACAAGTCAGCGTGTCGAGGTTAAACGAAAGCTGAACTCCAGGGGTAACGTTGTTGTTATCGTCATAGGTCAAAACTTGAAGAGTCAACATCTGTCGCGGGAAAAAAATCAGCGAAAGAGAAAAAAAATGTTTTTGCACAAATCATTAGCTCTTCTTGTTTTCGCATTGCTTCCGTGCTCCATACGTGCTTTACACTATGGGGAGCAATGTGGCACCATTGGCGAGACCGTGAACAAGGTTTTTCCCATGAAAGGAAAAACAAAAGAAACAAAAAGAAAAAAAAAGAAATTCGGCCCTGAAGCCAATGCAACAATATTCTTTTGCTCCTCTGCTGCTCCCTGCCTCAGAACATGCATATGCATCGATGGCAACACGTAAATTGCCTCCATCAACCTCCTGGGCGAAAGGAAAGCAAAGCAAAAGCATTACTTTTTTTTCCTCCCAAGCAAAGCATGGCCCGATTGCCTCCAAAACTGGACAGATAGCTTCCCCAGAGCATGGGAGACACACATGCAAAGAGGGAAGGGCGTGAACAAAAGGAGCAGCAGAGGGAGCAAAAAAAGAGCAAAGAGAAAAAAAAAAAAGAAAAGCAAAACGCGCAACAGAGCTTTGAAAAAGCACAAGAGAGCCTAAAGAAGCAAAGGAATGGTATGCGATAGCCTCACCTTTAATCTCAATGAAAAAAGTGAAATTTTTTTTCATTTGCCCGTCGAACCGAATCCCTGTTGCCCTCGCTCGGTAGGGCTCAGTTCAGAAACTTGAGAAAATGGAGTCTGGAGCACTTGATGAATGACAAGTTGAGCGATACGATCCCCTTTGTTGATAAAAAAGTTCTCGCGCGTTGTGTTGTGAAGGACGACTGCAATGGGACCAGTGTAATCTTGATCAATTGTTCCCGCAAAAACATGAATGCCCTTTGCACCAAGCGACGAGCGGTCGCGAATCGAGCCACACCAGCCATTTGGAATAGCCATGGCAATGTCTAGAGCAATGCGAACAGTCTCTGAAGGCTCGATAGACTTGCTCTCTGCGGCATACAAATCATAACCAGCAGCTCCCTCAGTCTGGCGGGCTGGAATTCTACCATTTTCTGAAAGCAAAACTACGCGAGGCAAAGGGCGTCCCTCCATGCTTGCTCAAAAAATAATTTTCCCTCTTGTCAATGGGCTTGTGCCTTTTGTCATTAGCGGAGGCAGCTACTTTGTTGCCACTAGAAGATGGCGTGTCAAAGAGACCATAAAGGATCGCTCCTTTCTCTTTTATCGAGCTCTTTCAGGCTGCCTCCTCGGGCTCTCTGTGGGTTCAATTTGGCAGCCTTCCGCCCTTTTCTTTTGCTTTGTTGTGGCGGGCTTTCTTTTGCTTGACATTTTTGAGAGCGTTGCGCGTGTGTGGAAACACGGCTACTACATTGTGCCCTCAGCCGGCGCAGAGGAGCTTGGGTTTGACCCAGAAAGCGGTCTGCAAAAAAATAGACTGCACGTCAAGGATGTGCACGACGAGAAGCTCGCCCAAGTTTTGTGGAATGAAGAGGACAGAGGCGAAGAGATGAAGATGCGCAAAATTTTCTTGTGCATTCTCTTTGTGCTTCTATGCGTGCTGGCTCTAATGGGCGGGTTGAGAGTTGTGCCGACTTTGTCGGCATCAATCTGCTACCCTCTTCTCAACGCATGCATGACAGTTGCACTTGTCGGGGCCATGATTCACACCCATATGCATGTGCCCAAGCACTTTAAAGAGGGGCGCATATGGTGGGCTCTTGTGACTGTGGCTTGGTCCGTCGCCCTAGTTTGCACAACAATCCCCTTTCTTCTTGACGTGCAAGGCGCCGCAATCACCTCTCACATTGCCTTTTCCGTATTTTATGGCCTTTGCACTGGCGCTACTCTCTTTTTCCAGCAATACTTTTACAACATGAAGCTCACGCAAATTGACAGAAAGGATACCACGCTGGGGATTGTTGCTTTTTTTGTCATGGCAGGAGGGGTGAGCGTTGCCTCTTATTTTTTTCAATGAAAAACAAAAGAAAATAAAAGGAATTATTTTTTCTTTTTGTTTTGCCTTTTG
>CAYXKP010000059.1:0-26035 GCA_964465695.1 uncultured Nitrospira sp. | reverse complement strand
ACGCAATATATCTTTGCAGGCCATTATGCACAGCCGATTACCACCTGGTGGTCGCAAAAACTGACCTTGTCGCGGGCCACCGACAATCTTGTGAGTGATGGGGGGGCAGTGGAACGAAATCTTGTGACCGGAACCACGGGACTGGTAGGGTTCCCGTTCAGGTCTCAGATTGAAGCAACGAGCAATCGAATAGAATGGCAGCACAACTTTCAAGTCGGCAAGCCGCTGTTGTTGATGGGTGGGTATCAATTTCGTGAGCAAAAAGGCGACAATCGAGACTTGCTGACAAATACCACGACGTTTGAGAACAAAACCCTCAGCAGCCATGCCGGGTTTGGAGAAGCCCAGTTGAATCTTTGGGATCGCGTATTTGGCACGGCCGGAATTCGTCAGGATGAGTACAACGTGTTTGGAAGTGCCACAACGTATCGTGTGACGGGAGGGTATCTGCATCAGGAAACCGGCACGAAGCTTCGAGGCAGCTATTCCACCGGTTTTCGAGCGCCCACGATCAATCAGTTATTTTTCCCTGGGTTCGGCAACCCGAATCTGCAGCCGGAAAAAAGTCAAGCTTTGGATGCCGCGATTGAACAGACGTTGCCGGGTGATCGTGGCAGTATCAACATCGGCTATTTTTGGACGCGTTACCGCAATCTGATCTTGTCGGTTTTTGATCCAGCCGTTTGTACGGCTCCTGGCTCGTTCGGGTTTTGTGCGCAGAATGTCGGCTTGGCCAGGGCGGAAGGCGTGGAAATCACCACGAAGTTAAAACTCTATCGCGATGGGCGCTGGATCAAGAACTTGGACCTGCACATCCAGTATACCTACGCAGCGACACGGGATATCAGTAGTGGATCAGACTCACGCCTTCCCAAATGGCCCCTCCATCAAATTTCGACCGTCCTCAGCTATCAACCGGTGGAAGGATTGCTGGCCAACCTAGAGGGACGATATGTCGGAGAACGGTTCGGCAACGTCGGGAACAGTAACGCGACTCCGTCTTTTGTCGTCTGGAATTTCTCCGCGAGCTATGACGTGACCAAGTTCATGCAGGCCTATCTCCGTCTTGACAACATCTTCAACGAGAAATACGAAGAGACCTTGTTTTTCGGCACACCCATACGCTCAATCTTCGGAGGAGTGCGATTCAATTATGACTTGCCTCTTTAAAGTTACATGAAACAGTTTCCACGATTGGTCATTGCCGGCACGCACAGCGGTGTGGGGAAGACGACGGCGACCTTGGCGATTTTGGCCGCTTTACGTGAGCAAGGCCGCCGGGTCCAGCCATTCAAGGTGGGACCTGACTTTATCGATCCGAGTCATCATCGAGCGGCCACCGGCCGCCCATCCCGCACTCTCGACGGGTGGATGCTGGGAGCGGACATGAACCTCTCAATCTTCGCTCACGCTGCAGCCGATGCGGACATGTCCATCATCGAAGGCATGATGGGGTTGTTCGACGGCAGTTCTCCGGTGAATGACATCGGCAGCACGGCCGAGTTGGCGAAGCAACTGAATGCCCCCGTGCTGCTCGTTGTCGATGGAAGCGCAATGGCCCGATCGGCTGCGGCGATGGTGGGAGGTTACGCGCGATTTGACCCTGCGCTGCGTGTCGCAGGAGTCTTGTTCAATCGTGTGGGAAGTGGCGGCCATTATGAGCTGTTGAAGGCTGCAGTAGAACAAGAGACCGACGTGACGCCTGTCGGGTACTTACGTCCGGATGTTGATCTGACCATTCCCGATCGGCATCTCGGGTTGGTCATGGCAATAGAGAAGGGCAATGATCAACTCTACCGACAGTTGGCGAAGGCCGCCCTGGAGACAGTCGACCTGGATCGTATCGAAGCGCTCGCTCATTCATGTGGCACATTGCCGGAAACCATATCTCGGCCGGTGATAACCGGCCAGGACCGTACGGTTCGTATCGGCGTGGCGCAGGATCAGGCGTTTTGTTTTTACTATCCGGACAATCTTGAATTGCTGGAAGCCGCCGGTGCTGAAATCGTGAAGTTCTCTCCGTTGAACGACCACGTATTGTCGGCCGTCGAGATGCTGTATCTGGGCGGTGGGTATCCGGAATTGCATGGTGCGGCGCTGGCCAAGAACGCTGTCATGCGGGCATCCATCAAGCGGTTTGCCGATCGAGGCGGTGTGATCTATGCGGAGTGCGGCGGGCTCATGTATCTCACGGAGTCCATCCGGGATGGTGATGGGCATTCACATGACATGGTCGGAGTCTTTCCAGCCGAAGCGGTCATGCGGAAATCCGGCTTCACGCTTGGATACAGAACAGTGGAATGTTCACGAGGCTGCATCCTGGGTAAGGGAGGTGTCATAGCACGAGGTCATGAATTCCATTATTCCACAGTGGTTGCAAAGGGGCCGCTGCAGTATGCCTGTGCACTGCGCGATGCTGAAGGCCTCTCCAAAGGGCAGGATGGACTCATGAACGGCAACGTGCTGGCATTCTATACCCATCTGCACTTTGCCAGCCAACCGACGCTTGCAATGGCGCTGGTCGACTCGGCAAGTCGTGCAGCCAGGCACGCAACGGTATCGGCATGGGACTTACCGGGAGCGGGACATTGAGAGGACCGGTTCAAAAAACCTGCGAGAACTGCGGGCAGACCTTTGAGTGTGGCGGATACCAGTGCTGGTGCGGCAAGGTGGGCATTACCGAGCCACAGATGGAGTGGATTGCATCGCGGTATAAGGATTGCCTCTGTTCCTCCTGTTTGGGACACATCGCAGCCGGTAAGCTTGGGCCTCGGTCCGATTCAACAGGCGGCGGACAGGACAACCGAGCGAGGCAATGATGCAGGCCGATGGTCGATTTTCGGACACTGAGCGCGAGGCCGTTTATCGCGCGATATTTGAACGGCGGGATGTCCGGCGTAATTTTCTGCCGACGCCGATTCCGGATGCGGTGATGATGCGGCTGCTGACGGCGGCGCATCATGCGGGATCGGTGGGATTCATGCAACCGTGGGACTTTGTGGTGATCCGCAATCCTGCGACGAAACGCGCGGTGAAGGAGCTGTTCATCGACGCGAACACCAAAGCGTCCGCTCGGTATACCGGTACCAAGGGAGCATTGTACCGGCGGCTGAAACTGGAAGGCATCGAAGAAGCGCCGATCAATCTGTGCGTCACATGCAGCAGGCGGCGCGGCGGATCATCGGTACTCGGTCGCTCCACGGTGCGCGCCACGGACTTGTACAGCACCTGTTGCGCCGTTCAAAATCTGTGGCTGGCCGCCAGGGCCGAAGGCATCGGCGTAGGGTGGGTCAGTATTTTGGATCACGAAGAGTTGAAGCGAGTGATCGGCGTGCCGAAGTCGGTGACGGTCCTTGCCTATCTCTGTCTCGGCTATGTGTCCAAGTTTGAAGAGCGGCCCGATCTAGAAGCGGCCGGGTGGCGGAGCCGGATTTCAGTCGGACGGTTAATTCACGATGAGTCCTGGGGCAATCGGATCCATGACAAGAGAGGGGACGAGGATGCGCATCACCAAGGTCTATACACGTACAGGGGACGCAGGAAAAACCAGACTGGCCGGCGGGCAACAGGTGTGGAAGGACAGCCTACGGGTCGACGCTTACGGCACGATCGATGAGTTGAATGCCACGGTCGGCGTCGTGCGGGTCATGAACGCCGATGTGGGGAGCGAGCATTCAGCCGCCGCACAACTCGAAGACGAGTTGCGTTGGGTACAGAACAAGTTGTTCGATATCGGCAGTATTCTGGCGACCGCACCGGGCCAAACGTTCAACAATATGCCGCAGGTGACGGCTCAAGATGTTGTGCGCTTGGAACGCTTGATCGATCGGTGCCAGAAAGATCTCGAGCCACTGAAAGAGTTCATCCTACCGGGAGGCGGAAAAGTTTCCGGGTTTCTCCACCAAGCCCGGACGGTCTGCCGCCGGGCCGAACGGTTGTGTGTGGCCCTTTCAAAAACGGAGCCGGTCGATCCGATGATCGTCAAATTCGTCAATCGGCTGAGCGACGCACTGTTTGTGTTGGCCCGTTGGGTTTCCAAGACGCAGGGTGAGCCGGAATTCTTATGGGAGCGCGATGCCGCCCAAAAAGCCGAATAACCGTCGACCGGCGCGACGTGCGAAAGGCCGCATCATTCTCGTACTTGGCGGTGCATCCTCGGGTAAAAGTGAGGCCGCTCTCCAATTAGCCGGCTCACGCAGGCCGCGTGCATTCGTCGCCACAGGGGAGGGATTGGATGCGGAAATGTCGGTGCGGATCGCCCGGCATCAGGCCGCTCGTTCAGCGGATTGGAACACGATCGAAGAACCAATCGACGTGGAGGCATGGTTTGCCAAGCACGGAACTCAGTACCGGACGATTCTTTTCGATTGTGTCACGCTGTGGCTGAGTAATCTGGTCGGAATCGGCTTGAACGAGTCGGCCATTCTCTCTCGTGTGGGAACCCTTTTGCAGGCGATGCGGGCTGTAGCGGCCAGAGTGATCATTGTCAGCAATGAGTTGGGCCTCGGCCTGGTCCCGGCAGAACCGGCGACACGAGCATTTCGTGATCTTGCCGGACGGGTGAATCAGCACATCGCCGCTGAAGCGGATGAAGTGCATCTAGTCGTTAGTGGAATATCGCTTCGCTTAAAGTGACCAGAGGAGCCGTCATGTCGATACTCGACCTGTGTCGTCGAATTCAACCTCTCGATGCGAGTCTGTACGAACAGGCACAAGCCCGATTGGATCGATTGACCAAGCCGGTCGGCAGCCTCGGGCGTTTGGAAGAGTTAGCGGCATCCTACATCGCCATCACCGGGGAGTTGAAGCCGCATGTTCCGCGCGGGGAGGTGTTTACCTTTGCCGCTGACCATGGAGTGACCCTGGAAGCAGTGAGCGCTTATCCTCGGGAGGTCACTCCTCAAATGGTCTTAAATTTTTTGCGGGGCGGAGCAGGGGTGAATGTATTGGCGCGGCATGCCGGTGTGGGCGTGCGTGTGGTGGATATCGGCGTGGATTATGAGTTTGGCGCCGTACCCGGTCTTCTCCATCGAAAAGTCATGAAGGGCACGCGAAATCTGGCAGTTGAATCGGCGATGACACGCAGCCAAGCAGAGCAGGCCGTGATGGTCGGAGTTGAGCTGGCGACTGAAGCCGTGCGAGAGGGGGTCGGTCTGATCGGCACCGGTGAGATGGGCATCGGCAATACGACACCCAGTTCCGCCATCACGGCGGCGATGACCGGTCGGTCTGTGGAGGATGTAACGGGACGCGGGACCGGCATTGACGAGTCCGGTCGAAGGCACAAGATCGCAGTGATTGAGCGGGCGATCGAGCTGCATCGGCCCAATCCGGCTGATCCGCTCGATGTGTTGACCAAGGTTGGGGGCCTGGAAATCGGTGGATTGGTTGGTCTGATGTTGGGTGCTGCGGCGGCTCGAATACCAGTCATGCTCGACGGATTCATCGCGGGTGCCGCGGCGCTGATCGCCGTCGGCCTTCAGCCTCTGTGCCGCGAGTATCTTATTGCTTCTCATCGCTCAGTCGAGCGGGGCCACCGCGTGATCTTGGACCATTTAGGACTGAACCCGCTCCTGGATCTGGACTTGCGTCTTGGTGAAGGCACGGGGGCCTGTTTAGGCATGGACCTAGTCTGTGCCGCGATTAAGATCTACACGGAAATGGCGACGTTTGACGAAGCGGGAGTCTCGGAAAAAGGCTGACGATCATGGGAACCGTCGCTCGTCCATTCGTCTTTGCCTGGCATTTTTTGACGGCTATCCCCTTGAGTCGGACACATCACGAACCGACCGCCTCGGAATTGGCCGCTTCGATGGCCTGGTATCCCGTTGTCGGTTTGTTGATCGGTGGAACGTTGATTGTCGCTGATACGGTGCTGACTGCCGTCTTTGCTGCCGAGGTGGTGAATGCGCTGTTGATCCTTGTCTTGGTGTTGTTGACTCGCGGTCTTCACCAAGACGGACTCGCTGATACCTTGGATGGTTTGGCCGGCGGCCGCACACATGAAGAACGGCTCGCCATCATGCGTGACCCCCGGATCGGGGCAATCGGCGCAACGGGACTCGTGCTCTCGCTGATCCTTCGTTATGCGGCCCTCGTGACGTTACCACACGTGATCAGGATTCCCGCCCTTCTCTGCATGCCGGCAGTCGGGCGGTGGGCCATGGTGCTGCTGGCCTGGGCCTCGCCCTATGCGCGCACGGAGGGCGGCTTGGCGTCACCCTTTCTTGCCAACTTGTCATGGGGGCACGTGTGTGTGGCAACCGGAGTGCTGACGTCTGTACTGAGCCTTGCATTTGGATTACAGGGAGGACTTATCGTTTTAGTTGAAGGGGCGGCAATTGTGATGGTGTTGTGGGCCGGCTGCCGATCCTGGTTCGGAGGAATTACGGGAGATACACTCGGCGCGACGAATGAAATCGTCGAGATTCTCTTCCTGCTCCTTATTCCGTTGCTGCTCACCTTGTCATGACCGGAAGTGAACTCCTCCTGGCGGCTAGTCTCGATGCCCTATTCGGCGATCCTCGATGGTTTCCTCATCCTGTTCGTGGAATGGGACGTCTCATTGCGTGGTGTGATCATCATGTCAGAGAGTGGTGTCGGAGTTCTGATGCACTCCGCGCAGCCGGTTTGACTCTGGCCTTGGGCTTGCCATTGTGTGTGTTTGGGCTGACTCACTGGGTGATGAGTGCAACAGAAAGTCTATCTGCTTGGTTCGGAAGTCTTGCATCAATAGGGCTGGCTTGGACCACGCTTGCCGGACGGGACCTGTGGGATCATGTCCGTTCAGTAGATAATTTCCTCCAGGCCGGCGATCTTCCGGCGGCACGTGGTGCCGTGAGTATGATCGTGGGGCGAGACACCGCGGACCTGTCAGAATCAGAAGTGGCTCGCGCGGCGGTGGAAACGGTCGCGGAAAGTTCAGCAGACGGCGTGATCGCCCCGCTGTTCTACCTGGTCATCGGCGGCGCTCCCTTGGCCTTGGCCTATAAAGCCATCAACACACTGGATTCGATGATCGGTCACCGTGACGAGCACTATATCGATTTTGGCTGGGCATCGGCACGGCTCGATGATCTGGTTAACTGGATTCCTGCCAGGCTGTCGGCAGTGCTGCTTATTCTTGGTGCAGGTCTCGTCACCCATCAACTAGAACAGGGTCGCAAAGGATGGCGAGTGTTTCGGCGAGACGGGTGCAAACATCCCAGCCCCAACAGCGGCAGGCCGGAAGCGGCCATGGCTGGTATCCTGGGAGTGAGATTGGGAGGCACCAACTTCTATGATGGAATTGGACAAGATCGTCCTGTCGTTGGTGGAGAAGGGCGGCGCATAGAACCAAGCGACATCATGTTGGCAGCGAGAGTCATGGTGGTCGCCTCGGTACTGGGGGTGCTTTTAGCGGCAGGGATCAGATGGCTCGTCTAACCGTATCGGCGCATGGTGGAGATGTCTATGGTGCAGCGCGAGAGCTCGGTTGTGATCCCACCGAGATTCTTGATTTCAGCGCGAGCATCAACCCGCTGGGACCATCGCCGCATGTTTGGAAAACCATCGCACGGTCCAGACATCTGTTGAATCACTATCCTGACCCTGATTGCTGGGATTTGCGGCAGGCGCTAGCGACATTCTGGAACATCGATCCAGAACAAATCGCTGTGGGTAACGGCTCCACGGAGTTGATCGACGCCCTCCCGCGCGCATTGGGGATTCATCGGCTTCTTGTCATCCAGCCCACTTTTTCCGAATATGCCGCTGCGATGGTGCGAGCCGGTTGCCAGGCCGAGGCGATCTTCGCAAACCGAGGGGACCAGTATGCCCTTCCGATCGACCGACTTTGCCGGGCGATGGAAACAGGTCGGTACGATGGTCGTTCCATCGATGGGATCATACTCTGTCATCCCAATAGTCCGACGGGGCAAGCCTGTTCCGCCGATGATATCGCACGATTGGCAAAGGCGAGCCGTCTGCGAGGCCTCTGGCTGCTAGTCGATGAAGCGTTTGCCGACTACTGTCCAGAACGATCGGTCCTGCCTCATGCGGCGTCCTGGCCACATGTGGTGGTCTTGCGCAGCATGACCAAATTCTACGCCTTACCCGGACTGCGAGTGGGATATGCGGTGGCGACACAGGCAGTCATCAAGCGATTGCGGCGACAGTTGCCTCCTTGGTCCGTCAGCATAATGGGACAAGTCGCGGCACTCGCCGCTGTGAACGATGCCGTACATGCGCGCAAGAGTCTGCGATTCATGGCACGAGAGCGTGAACGGTTTAGAAAGCTGCTTGCCACATTACCCGGCTGTGTTGCCATGCCAACATACGCGAATTATGTCCTTGTAGAGTTACCTCGCAGGTCGCACGCACGCGACGTCACCCAACAATTGCGAAGAAAAGGTCTGTTGATTCGCGACTGCTCATCCGTACCCGGCTTGAATTCCCGCTCCATCCGGCTTGCGGTGCGAACCGTTCAAGACAATGACCGGCTCATTCGGATCTTTACTCGACTGCTCCTTTAAGGCGTCTCGTGATGAAGGGCATTTCCACAGTCCGCTCCCATTACCGAGTGGTGGGGCAAACGCTGGTCATCGACCTTGGAGGTCGCAGACGTGTGCTCTCATCTGCTCCACAAGGGGGAGGACTCACATTGGCATCCTGGGTACTCAATCATCAAGTTGAGGCCAATCCCATAGCAACCGGGAACCATTCCAAGCCCTTCACTGATCCCGCGCACTTCCTGCGAAAGGTGGCCTTCCGACTTGGAATCCGCGCATCCACCATAGGACTCATGACGGCAGTACCAATGACGCAGTTAGTTATGGCACGAGCTGCTTCGGATGGACTCTGGGTGGAATGTTTTGCGACGGTCGGTGTCACGAATGCAGTCCGAGCCGGAGAATGGCCACCGCAATCTTATGGCGGCAGGAGAGGCCAGCCTGGCACAATCAATCTTATTCTCATTACGAACGGTAGTCTCTCCCATGCCGCGATGGTCGGCGTCGTGCAAGTGGCCACCGAGTCCAAGACCAGCATCTTGCGTGATCATGCAGTGCCGAGCTGTAGTGATGGACGTGCAGCCACCGGAACCGGTACTGATGCGGTCGTGATTGCCTGTCCGTTACGGGGACAGGGTCCCGCACAGGTTTATAGCGGGACACACACCATTATTGGAGCGCTGGTTGGGCGAGTCGTTGCCGAGTGTATGACTCGTGGCTTAGCGAAGGCGGAAGCCTGGCGGGAGTCGCATCAATGAGGGCACGGGCACTGGCTGTTCTTGGAACCGGATCGGACGTCGGCAAAACGTTAATCACCGCCGGGATCTACCGGCTGCTTCACCGTACCGGCGTGCGTGTCGCTCCGTTCAAAGCACAGAACATGTCTCTGAATTCATTCGTGACTCCTGATGGTCGGGAAATCGGCCGGTCCCAAGCCCTGGAGGCGAAGCCTGCGGACTTCCACCGCATGTTGATATGAATCCGATCCTCCTTAAGCCGACATCGGATAACTGTTCGCAAGTCGTGGTCTTGGGAAAGGTCTTTGCGAACCAGGCGGCTGAAACCTATTGGGTTAGCCGGCAAGCGCTTTCGTCAGTGGTGTCGGAAATGAAGTAGCCTGCCCGGTATTTGACAAGATCACTCTGAAGAGAGCCATCGCTCCTCTCTCACCACATCAGAAGAGGGTGTCGATATTTATCGTTTTCTTGCCAACCCCCAACAAGTCGCTACACTGCATGGGAACAGCGCAGATCACGCTTTGTGACGATACGGAGCCTGCTTTTGAACGAGAGTGCCGTCACTGTTAGTCTGAGGCAGCTCCGTTCCGTGATTCCGGGAATCCCGGACAATGGGATGACGTCGGCGTGTCGGGAACAGCGAATTGTTGTTGAACAGGAGAGGAAGGTTTATGAGCAAAATCATGGTCGTCGATGACTCGTATGCAGAACTGCAGTTGATCGAGTCGTATCTTAAGGCAGCCCAACACACCGTAGTATCGTTCTCAACCGCAGATGGGCTGGAGGACAAAATCGCCTCTGAAAAACCGGATCTCATCGTTCTGGATGTGGTCATGCCGGGCCGGAATGGGTTTCAAGCCTGCAGGGATTTAAAGACCGATGCACGTTTTAAGAGCATTCCAATCGTGCTGTGCACCTCGAAGGGGCAGGAGAGCGACAAGTTCTGGGGACAACAACAGGGAGCCAACGGACATGTGGTAAAGCCTTTCAAATCCGAGGAGCTTCTACAGGCCGTAAAGCTTGCACTGAGTTAAGAGAACGATACCCCGCGGTCGGCAAAACAATGATACCCCTAAGCGAACTCCCTGAACTTCATTCGGACTTATCTCTCGAACAGGCACAACCCGCACAAACCTTCAGGGTTTGCGTGATTGCATTAGGAGAAGAAACTTTCGCCATAGACTTGCGCCAAGTCCTCGAGGTTTTCGAGCCTGACTCGATCACGCCCATACCCGGAATGCCTGATGCCATAGTCGGTGTTACGAATCTACGCGGGACCATTATTCCCCTTGCCGATTTGAGGAGAACGCTAGGCGTATCAGTCTCCGCCATACCGAAATATGCGGTGGTTGTCCATCATGACACTCACCAGGTCGGTATCCTGGTCGAAGATGTTCCGGAAATCCGCACTATTCATTCGGATGATCTAATGGCCCCCTCGGCTCATTCTACGATCAAGATGCACCCCATGATTTCTTTGTTCTTTAAAACCGAGAACAGACCGAGCGGCATATTGGAAATGTCGCGACTGTTGTCGTCCTTAGATCAAGGGACGGCCACTGAGCGGAGTACGTAACCCATCCCGAGAAGGAATTTCGCCAAGACTGATGTATCCCAGCCGGGAATGTGAGTAGGAGGAGAGCCATGGGGGAGTTTAAGAAGTCGTGGAACCGGTCGCCTCGTGCCTGGTTTAAAAATCTGAAAGCCCTGCACAAGATCTTTTTAGGGTTCTCCGCCATTGTGATCGGTATGATGGCAATTGGTCTCATCGGTCTGATGGGACTGACCACGCTGAAAAGCCAGCTACATTCTATCTATGAGGAATCCACGGTGGGCGTATCGCATGTCGCGGTTAGTAGCACCTATTTCAGCCTCTATCACAATGCGCTGTTGAGTGTGGCCGACCAGAAACAGAAAGATGCGTTTGACGAGGCCATCATTCCCCTTGCCGAATTGAAGCGGCGCACCATGACACCGCTTGAGACGTATCGACCATTTGCAACACACGAAACGGCGGACGGCCGTCGCGATGGACAAGAACTGGACGTCCTTCTTTTTACGTTAAGGGAATATTTCGCATCAGCAGAAAGTGCCGTGGGAGCATTGAACGATAGCTTTGACTCCGCACTGTCGGATGAGCAAAGGCAGTCCATGAGGGAGCTAGGAACCACAGTGCTGTCAACTGAAGTGCCATTGTGGCATGGCAGATCGACATGGCGCTTCCAGTGGGTGGCGGAACTCATTCGAGACCTGGCCAGCGAATTGAACGAGAGCGGGCAACACATGGCCGTCTATCTTACAAAAGTTATGCTCGGTGGAGCAGTGATGGCCCTCCTGCTGGCCATCACGATCGGATATTTCCTTGCTCGCAGCATTGTGCGAGACATCATCCATGTAGCCGATGTCGCAACCCAGGCTGCTGCGGGGAATTTGCAAGCCCGCGCAAAATTGGAGAGTGACGATGAGGTCGGTCATATGGCTAAGGCGTTCAACATCATGTTGGATCGAATTACGGCTCTGGTCTCCACAGAAGAAGAGCGCGACAGGATGCAAAAACAACTCGTGCAGTTCCTTGTGTTGGTGTCCGATGTCGGAAAAGGCGATCTGACCAAGCGCGGTGAAGTAACGGCCGATATGTTCGGAAATCTGGCGGATGGATTTAATCTTATGATCCAGCGGTTTTCACAGCTAATGAAGCAGGTGCGCCAGGCTGCGGAACGTGTCAATACCGCGGCGAGCAAATTGAAAGACAATGCCGGGCAAATGGCCGGAACTGCCAAGCACCAAGCCGACGAATCTATCAAGGCGCTCGGCGCGGTGGAACAGTTGGCTTCATCGATGCGTCAAGTGACGGACACCGCCGGAGCATCGTCCGAAGCGGCACGCCAGGTTTTAAAGGCAACTGAAGACGGACGACTCGCGGTGCAACAAACCGTTCAGGATATGCAACGCATTCAGTTGGCAGTACAACGGATGTCGAAACAGGTCAAAGGGCTCGGTGACCGCTCATTGGAGATTTCACAGATCGTTTCGACGATTCGGGATATCGCCAACCAGACCAATCTTTTGGCCCTCAATGCGGCGATCGAGGCCGCCGGAGCCGGAGAGGCCGGAGCACGCTTTGCGGTGGTTGCCGATCAAGTGAGGAAGCTAGCGGAAAGCTCGACGCAGGCGACACGCGAAATCGCAGATCTCGTGAAAGTTATTCAGACCGAAACACAGCATGCGGTCGTCGCTATGGAACATGAAACTCAAGCGGTCGAAGACGGATCGGCTTCGGCCTTGCGCACAGGTGATGTGTTTAAGGACATTTCAGCTATTGCTCAACGGTCTGCCGAACTAGCCCAAAGCATTGCGGCGGCGGCGGCGGACCAAACCGTTTCAACTGATCAGGTCGGACGTTCGATCAAGGACTTTACCGGAGGTGCGGTGGCGACGCAAAAGGCCACCGACTCTGCGCGTGCGACGGTCGAAGACATGGCGACACTGGCTGAAGGCCTGACTACTTCGGTGTCGCAGTTCAAGCTGGCCTGAAAATCTCCCTCATCCACTGAGCGAGGAGAGCCTTCTGGCGCCAAGAGGGACCGATGAGTTCGGAGTTCGACAGGCAGAACCTCATCAGCATTTTTGTTCTCGAAGCATCAGATGGGTTGGATGCTCTGAACAAGGCATTGCGTCCTCCCAACGGTAATATTCCCACTCCTGAAGAACTGGCTGATCAATACATTGTTGCCCACCGTATTTGCGGAGCCGCTGCCCTCTATGGCTTCAGCGGAGTCGCTCAGCTCGCTGAATATTTGGAAGCGTTACTGGAACAAACCACACCCACTCCTGCCGCTCAATGGGGTGGAGCGGTCGATGTAATGCGGAACATCACGCAAAACCTTCAGGTCATCGTGCGGGCCATTGGCCAGGGCGGCGTTGAGGATGCAGAGGCCGTAGAACGCTGTTGGGCTTCGATAAAACAACACGAACGCGGACAAACTGACACCACGGCGGCCTCTCTAGTTACTGAGGCGTACTTGCGTCCTGCACTGGATGCGGACATCTTGTCGTACTTCACCCCCGAAGCCGAAGAGTATCTCGGCACTCTCGATACATTGATCCATCTCCTCAGAAGCAAGCGTGATGATGAAGATTCAATATACCAGCTTTTTCGTGCGGTACACACATTGAAAGGCTCGGCGTATACCGTAGGGTTCCACGTCATTGGCGATGTTGCTCACCCAATGGAAGATTGCATGGCTGCGGTTCACGAAAAGCGGCTCCCTCTTAGCAATGACCTTCTTGACTTGCTGGAAAATTCGACACAATTAATTCGACTCCTTCTCCGGCATGATGGTTCTCACGTGAGGCGGCTCCAATATGATATCCCGCATCTTCTTAATCGTCTCGCCCGGGCGTCTGAAGGTACGGGCGCGTCACCTTCTGTCGGAAATCCCCCCGATGAAACCGGATCGGCTGGATCGAGTGCGGTGCAGCTTGAACCAGTAGCTCCTTTGGCCCCCATCCCCGCCGAGCTATCTGACGGGTATTTGATTCCGAATTTGGAACCGGAAGTGCTCTCCTACTTTATTCCTGAAGCACAAGAATATTTGGATGTGTTGGAAGCCAACCTCCTGCAATTGGACAAAGACCCCCAAGACAAGGAACTTATCAATCAGTTGTTTCGTAGCGCGCACACGTTGAAGGGTTCCGCCTATACGGTCGGATTTCAATCGATCGGCGACCTCGCCCACCATGTCGAAGATTTCATGGGTGCGCTGCGGGACGGTAACCTTCGCATGTTGCCTGAGCATACGGATCTCATGCTTCGGGCCATCGATGTTGTGCGCGTGCTTATCACAAGAGACCTTACCGGGGTGGGAGACACCAGGCAGCGATTCAACACGGTGCGAAGCCAACTCAGAGAATTAAACCAGAATCCCACACATGAAGCGACATCGGTATCTCGATATGATGAAACCTCAGATTCAGTAGTCTCAGGGCTGTCTGGACGTGACCATAGTGGATCGGGCGATAGAGCTTCGAGCAGGACATTGAGAGGGGAGCGAGAGGTCATTCGTGTCAGTCATGGACGACTCGAACGGCTGATGAACCTCGTCGGAGAACTCGTCATTGGACGCGGCCGATTGGAGCAACGGTTGCAAGTCTTGGAACAACTGTCACAACAAGTCCTGGTATTCAAAAGCCGCTTAGTGGATTCGGTACAATCCTTTGCCGACAAGCACACCTTCACTTATCAGGAAGCCCCGAGTAGTTCGCCGGCGTCTGGGGGGCAAGGATTTCCCGAATTCGGCGATTTTGGCAGCCTCGATTTGGATAAGTACGACGATTTCAATATTTTGTCTCGCCGCATCGGGGAGGTCACAGCGGATATTAGTGAGTCAATGTCACAGTTGGATGGCTCCATCCGAAAAGCTCATGATGAGATGAGCCATCTGCAGCAATTGACGCTGTTGATGCGAGATGAAATCGCCCACGCCCGTATGGTTCCGATCGGTACCCCATTTACGCGGTTTCGTCGGGCGGTTAGAGAAATGGCTCGAGCCTCAGGCAAAGAAGTGTCCTTGGTTACATCGGGCGAACAGACGGAAGTAGATACCGGGGTGGTGGAACAATTGGTGGATCCATTGGTGCATTTGGTCAGGAACGCCGTCTATCACGGCATCGAATCGGCGGGCGATCGAATTGCGAAAGGCAAACAGGCTGTTGGAACGGTCTCGCTCCACGCAGCTCATCGTGGGAATTCAGTAATCATCGAGGTAGAAGATGATGGAGCCGGGTTAGACTTGGAAAAAATACGGGCCAAAGCCGGCAAGGCCGGACTGGCGCAACCCCATCAGATACATGCGATGTCGGATGCGGATCTCTTCCGGTTGGTTTTTATGCCTGGTTTTTCAACCGCCGACAAGATAGGAGGCCAAGCAGGTCGAGGAGTAGGATTGGACGTGGTAAAGCGAGCCGTTGAAAGTATGAACGGCCATATCGATGTGGAATCCGAGCGCGATGTCGGCACCAAATTCACTTTAAATCTGCCTCTTACCCTCCTCATCGCAACGGCACTTCTCGTGCGAGCCGGCACGGAAAAATATGCGATTCCATTGCTGAGCATTCAAGAAGTTACTATGCCGACGCCGTCTTCAGTGCGAGGGGATGGTGATCGTAAACTTTTGCAGGTGGACGAGCAAGTCATTGAATTGCAATCTCTCTATCACATTCTTCGTCGAGAACCAGGAAGCATCGATTGGACTATGCCGGTAGTAATCGTTCGAACAGCGGGAGCGCCGATAGGGCTGGTTGTCGACGAGTTGCTGGGCCGCCAAGAAATCGTCATTAAACGTCTGGGATTACTGAAACCGCTCGAGCATTCGCTTTTCGGAGGAGCGACTATTGATCCGGAAGGGCGAGTAGTTCTTGTTATCGATCCAAGCCGATTGATGTCAAGAGAAACGAAGGAATCGGAAGCCCGCGCTCCCAAGGTCACATTACATCCGCAACAATTCTCATCCTCGGAAGAAATGTTGTCGAATAAGCCGCAAGAAGGTTGCCTGCTTTTGATAGATGATTCATTAAGCATCCGAAAATTCGTGGGGAGAATGTTGGAGTCTGCCGGATATCCGTTCGACACAGCGGTTGACGGAGAGGATGGACTTCGAAAGGCTTCCATGACCAATTATCGGATGATCCTCACCGATCTCGAAATGCCAAAGCTCAATGGATTCGAAGTTATTCAAGCTCTCAGAAGTCGTCCAGAAACCAGGCACACGCCCGTAGTAGTCATGACGACGAGGGCTCGGGACAAGCATCGACAGATGGCGATGAGTCTTGGCGCCACTTCATACATTTCCAAGCCGGTAGAAGAGCGGATGTTGCTGCAGGAGGTTGAGCGCTGGATTGGAAAGGCCTCCGCGATGCGGGGGTGACCTTGTGGAAATACTCGTATCAATTGACGAAATGGGACTTGTTACAGAAAATGGGCAAGAACGCTTTTGGGGTGTCGGGTGCCCGATGTCGAAAACTCCGCCGCTCGCTCTTCCATCACGATATCTTATCGTGACACTAGGTGGGCAATGTCTGGCGTTGAATGCCGAATCCACATGCGGATTGTTGACTCTTGCAGAGACTGGAAACGTCGAAAGCCCGACGGTTCAAGGCCTCGTGTATAGGGCCATTAATCTGACCGATCGGTTGAGCTTGCCGCATGATCCGAGTGGACCAAACGCGCGTGTCGTGCTGCTTTCTGAACAAGAAGTGCGTGGATGCGTGCGAGTTGCTGCGGTGCTGGGACTTCTTGAAGTTCAACAGTCTCAACTTGTGCCGCTGCCTATGCAATTCTGCGGGCCTGAGCGATACTGGTATCGCGGCATCATCTTATTCGCGCAAAGCATTGCATTGGTTCTGAATACAACGTGGGTTCTTCAAGAGTAGATGTCGGCCTTTGAAGGGACTGGATGGCAAGGACGCGCTCTTAGGCTTGTGGGAGCCTTCAACATTCCGGTGAACGATCGCCAGCATGCGGAAAATCGGTCAAAAGAATCAGTTCACAACGGCACGTCAATCACTTCAGCTGTTGGTGTTTTCGGTGGGCGGAAGACGGTTGGCAGTAAGGACATTCGATGTATCTGGTATTTCCCCGTGGAATGGATCTATCACAGTCGCCGGCCGAACTCCTTTTGTGACGGCCGTGATTCGTCATGAGAAGACCGTGCTGCCCGTATTTGATCTTGCCGCATCTCTTCAACTCACCGTGCAAGGTCGCAGCCCTTTGTGTCTGAGGGTAAAGCATGCTCTCGGAGAGATGGCGATGTGCATAGATGAGGAGATTCCGGTTCTTCAGGCGCTTGATCGTGCCGCAATTCAGACCTATCGCGGCAAGGATTTGCCGGCGGATGGTAGTTATACCAACGGCTTGGATGAAATCCCGATTCTCTCGGTATCAGGTCTTGGGGCGACTATGTGATGGTTCCCAATATGCGGGAATGGACTAAGGGTGCAGGCATGCCGAAGATCTTAATAGCCGACGACAGCATCGCAGTTCGAAAAGTGGCGGAGCGACTGTTAACCGAGGTCGGTCTCAACGTCACTCTGGCGGCAAACGGTGAAGAAGCATTGGCCTTTCTGACAAAGGAACGGCCGGATGTTGTCGTGTCCGACGTCATCATGCCGGATAAGAGCGGGTATGAGGTCTGTGCATTTGTCCGCGGAGATCCGACTCTTTCGGCGACGCCTGTACTGCTCATCTCCGGAATCGTGAATGATGAAGTGACCAGACAAGCCGAATCTTGCCGCGCCGATGGAGTGTTGAAGAAGCCGTTTCAAGGTACCTCGCTAAAGGATCGCGTCCTTGAGCTAATCGCAAGACGGCAAGGACCAACAGCAGCGGACGTCATGGGGACTCCTCTCATTCCCGCGGCAACTACTGGCGAGAACACGATGCCGATGCAGAACCAACTGCATCACAATCTTCGTCAGGAAGTCGGTAACATTAAAGACCTTGAAGAACAGTTACGGAAAGAACGGCTTCGGGCCGAAGAGTTGACCAAACGACTGTCTGAGTTCGCAGAGCAGCTCGCCCGAGCCAAGGAAAGTGAAGCGCAGTTGGACATTGAGCGCAAACGAGTCATCGACCTTGAAGAGACACTCGCCAAAACAGAACAGCAAGCATCACGAGTCTCCGAGCTTGAGTCGGCACTGAAGGCAGAACAGGATGCAGTCAGCGCATTTAAACAGGAAGCTGTGAACTGGAGGAAGGCTTCCGGTCGAATTGCCGAATTGGAGTCCGCTCTGCACGCTGACCGTTCGGCGGCGGAGCAACTCGTGCAACAACTGGCCGATTTGGAACAGATATCTATCAGAGCAAGCGACTTGGAAGCAAAACTCGCCCATAGGGATCAGCAGATGGCCGAACTTCAGCGGAGAATTCATGACCTCGAAACCGAACTGGTGGCGGAACGCCAGAAGGGCGAAGAGGCAATGGGACACCTTCAAGAATTGCGACAAGTGTCCACAAAGGTTCAGGAAATGGAGGAGCACCTGGCCGCAGAACGAGATCGCAACGGAATGCTCACTGGACGGGTAGCGGAAGCCGAACAAGCCGCTGAGAGCGCCACCAAACGACTGGAGGAAATGGCCCGCAAGTTGAGTGAGATTGCAGGACTGGCCTCCCAACTGGGACATGGCAGGGGGCAGTCCTGATCCGACTGGCCGGAGCGCCAAGATGGTCGTGGTCTTGTTCAAAGGCTGAGGCTGATGTCCGTTGAAACCGAAGATGCGTTCCAGAAAGAGCTAGTTGAACTTTTTGTTCAAGAGGCACAGGAATGGCTCCAACAAATCCATGTCGCCCTCGATGAGCTACAGCAATCTCCTCCTTCCGACCGGCATCGTGCCTTGGCACAGACGATCAAAGTCGGCATTACGAACCTTGGTGGATCCGCAGCCACGCTTAATCTGAGTGATGTCGAACGGGCTAGCTTCGCGGCTCTACCCTTCGTCGAAGCCGTTCAAGATCCTTCCTCGAGAATCTCCGCCGATGACTTCATTGCTCTTTGCAAGCAACTGGGGCATGTTCATGGAGCCCTGACCAGAGCGACAGGGGTGGCGTTCGACGCGGAACGTGCACCAGCTTCCGATGAAGACTCTCCTAGGATGATCCCAACAAAAGAGTTTTTAGTGTTGCTTCGTGGACTTCGAGATCAATGCAGGGCGTCCGACATCTTCCATCGCAATATGGTTCAGACGATGATAGCCCAGGCGGAGGGATTGATGAGTCGGGGGGTGGAGCAATGCAAGGTGGCCTCCATCCATGAGTTTCTGGATCGATCAGCCGAGGGAGATCAAGGTTTCCTCCAGATTGTTCGGCGAGAACTTCCACATCTGATGACTATCCTTCAGACGCTCAAGATCCATGGCGTCACCGCTGGTTCGCCGTCCACCGACTTGCAAAATGCTGTTGAACGTGTCGCGCAGCTGTGGTCTGCCGCTCAGCAGGTCAATGCCTCCCATGCGATGATCTTCTTTATGGGATTGCATAGCTTCCTCACGATCGTGATGCAGCACCGTGTGGTGGTCAGCGCTCAAAACTATGACGCGATCCAGTCACGTCTGGCTCGGAACGTCAAAGGAATCGAAGAATGGGTGAAAAGCGGAGGGACGGAGCGCGAGGCTATACAGGGTGTATTGCGTTAATGAACAACGTCCGTGCCGAAACTTCCCTCTAGCGGGATATCGGATCGACAAAGGACATACGCGTGCTGCTTGTTGATATGGGACAGGGCCATAGTTCGATTCAAGATTCGACCTACGAGTCTCATTGGGGGCTGCGGCTTCGCCCGTTCGAAAATGTACCGGATCCAAAATTTTATGTTCCGTCGGCCAAACATGAAGCGGCAATGGAGCGGATGCTGTACGGTATCCATGCCCGAAAAGGAATCGTCATGCTGACCGGTGAGATAGGAAGTGGAAAGACCCTCCTGAGCCGTGCCGTAATTCTTAAGCTTCCTCCATCCCGGTATGAGATCGGGCTCGTATCGAATCCGACTATTCCGGAAAATGAATTTCTGGGTGAAATTTTGTTCCAACTCGGATTGGATCCCCACGGGACACGAGCGGAGCAATTACGACGCCTCAATGATCAACTGGTCGCCAACTACCATCGAAACGTTGACACGGTTGTGGTGCTGGATGAAGCCCAGGCCATCGAACACGACCGCTTATTTGAAGAGCTGCGCCTCCTCAGCAATTTTCAATTGAATGATCGTTTTCTCATTACGCTCATACTCTTGGGACAACCGGAACTGCGAGGCCGT
Source organism: uncultured Nitrospira sp. (assembly GCA_964465695.1). Lineage (GTDB taxonomy): Bacteria > Nitrospirota > Nitrospiria > Nitrospirales > Nitrospiraceae > Nitrospira_D. The sequence goes on along the minus strand of CAYXKP010000059.1, from coordinate 6,001 downwards.
ATCGCGCGTATTCCGCAACTTGCACAACGGGTAGCCATTCAGCATCACATTCACTGTTTGGATCGCGCCGAGACGAAGGCCTATATCCTCGCCCGTCTCGCTGCTGCAGGAGGCGAGTCATCGATATTCTCACCGGGCGCAATTTCCTCTGTTCATCATCGCACCGGCGGTGTATGTCGAATGATTAACTCGCTGTGCGACTTGTGTCTGTACTTCGGGCGCGTCTTAAAAGCGCGTCAGGTCAGACGCTCGTTGGTGGACAAAGTTGCGAATGAGATACTGCATCAGCAAGATAATAACTGCGCATGGGTGATGTCTTGACGAACTGGTATCACAAGGCACAATCCGAGTTGAGCGAGATGGCAACCGCCGTTCAGGAACATCGTTCCATATCTCTAGAACCACTTGAAACCCTGGCCGGAGACGTTGTTTCCTCGCTGCAGCGCAACGATGAGCTTGTAGTGCAAGCACTGGCTGGGCCGTCCGGATCACCGTTGATTACCAATTTGATCAATGTTGCCATACTGGGAGCGAAGGTCGGGAGCGGTCTTGGATACTATGGGGACGAACTGCACAAGTTGGCGCTTGCCGGTTTTGTCCATGACATTGGATTATTCGCCGTACCCAAATCCTTGATTGGCAAGGCCGGCCGTTTGACGCAGGAAGAGCGGGAACTCATTGAGCGGCATCCTGAGCTGGGGTATGAGGTTATCAAGAAATGTGGGCCAGCCTATCGATGGCTGGCACACCTGACGTGTCAGGCTCATGAACGCTTCAATGGACAGGGGTACCCGAATCGGCTTAGGGGAAGAGAAATCAGTGAAATGGCCCAGATCTTGGGAGTAGTTGACGTGTTCGATGCATTGGTGAGCGAGCGTCCCTATCGCCGCCGCTTGCTTCCGCATGAAGCGGTCAAGGAGCTTCTGGTCGCTGAACGAAAAACCTTCCCTCGAGAGATCTTGAAGTCACTCGTCGAACAATTTTCGGTTTACCCGCTTGGAACTACCGTGCGATTGACGACCGGAGATGTAGGAACGGTGATCAAAGTGAATAGCCGATATCCACTTCGCCCGGTCGTGCGGATGGAGGATCAGCAGGGATACGAAGGAGGTTGTTCCGGTGAGAGGGATTTGAGCCGGACGCCATTAACGTTTATTGCGGAGATTCTCGATCCTCCTGTGGTCGGACGTATCACTTTCTCTGAATTCCCGTCGCAACCGACTATATCAGTTGTGCCGACTGTCGTTTCTGACTCCTTCACCTCGCTACTCGAAAGTCTTGACGCGGTTGCGTTGACACTGCAAGGAGTGGTGGACACCAAGAGGAACGTGTCGAAGCCGCCAGATGTTAGCACACATTCCAATGCCGGACGGCCTGACGATTGCCTCTGATCAGATCGATATCAAGAGCCAGCCCCTCGTTCTACTCTTTGCTGCAGAGATCCCGGATCGTTATAATGGGGCCTCAAGGTCGATTGCAGAGGGATCGCCGTGCCCAAGCTCATCAACGTTCATCATCCTCAACACACGATGCAGCAGGCTCAGGAGTACGTAAAAACGTACATCCTTCTGCCGTCTGGCCTGCTGGGACTCATCTGTGTGATCGGTGCGGTTGGAGGCCTGGGATATCAATGGCTCTCAACCGACAGCTATACCTGGAATACCTTTTATCAGAGTTCGGGATTGTTCATGTCGGGCGTCGGTTTGGGAGCGGTGCAGACGCTCTATCAACGGTATCTTTTGCGGGAGTTCCCCGAAGTTCTGGCGGCCCGCATGAAAGAGGGGCTGAATCGGCAAAGAGGCAAGCTCAAAAAGAGGTCGGACGCGACGACTATCGAGCATCCGGGACGGCAGTTCGTTCCACTTGTGTATTTGCTGGGCGTGATGATCTTGATCGGAGGGACCATTGCGGCCTCTGCCTACGGCCATGTGAGCATGACTCCCGCGCTTTTGATGCCATGGGCCGGGTTCTATTGGGCAAGGCTGTTCTTGTGGCGGAGAGTGATCAAAGTAGAAAAACCCGAGAAGTGACGCCTTATCTCTTTTTCGAGCGAACTTTTGATCGAGGAGCCGGACCAGACGGCTCTTTTACCCCTTTTTCTAGGGCCGCCACGCGTTGTTCTAAATTGCGGACCAGTTCTTTCATCGCAGGAAGCTGAAAAATACTTCCCTGAATTCTCAGGGCTTTTTCCTGTGGCATGGCTGGAATTCCGCCTACTGCTTGGTTGGATTCAATACTCCGATTGACTCCGGCTTTGGCCGCGATCATGACTTGGTCACCGATGGTGAGATGATCGGCAAGTCCGGCTTGGCCGCCGATCATCACATGATGGCCGATCGTTGTGCTACCGGCGATGCCGACCTGTGCCACAAGGATGCAGTGCTCTCCCACCGTGACATTGTGAGCAATTTGGACGAGATTGTCGACTTTGGTACCCTGCTTGACGAGGGTCCGGCCGAACGTCGCGCGGTCGACCGTCACATTCGCTCCCAGTTCAACGTCGTCTTCGATGACCACGCCGCCGAGTTGCGGGATCTTATGATGTCGGCCTTGATGCTGCACGTATCCGAACCCGTCGGCTCCGATGACGGTTCCACTGTGCACGATCACTCGTGCGCCGAGTGAACAACTCTCGCGAACGACGACATTGGGATACAGAACGGAATCGTCCCCGATCGTTGAATCTGATCCAACGAAGACCCCCGGATAGAGCGTGACACGATTGCCGATCGTCACGCGGTCGCCCAAGGTCACGAACGGCCAAATGGAAGGATCGGTCCCGATCCGCACATCGGCGCCCTGCATGACATATTCGGCGATGCCGCGAGGCGCTTGTGGACGAACCAAAAACGTCTGCGCGACGCGCGCGAAGGCCAACATCGGATTGTCCACGGCGATTTGCGGCACTGCGAGATCTGGCGAATGCCGATGGACCAGCAGCGCGGCGACCCGAAGGGTGGCCGCCGTCTTCGACATTTTGTCGTTGGTCACGAACGACAACGCGGTTGGATCGGCTTCAGCCAGGCTCGTCAAACTGGAAATCGGAGTCTGGCTGTCGCCGTGAATCGTCCCTCCGACAACCTCATGGATTTGAGCCAATGTGATCGGAGAAGGCAGTTGAGGCTTGCTCATCGGGCTGCGACTTTCTTCTTGCCAGGCGTAGCGGCAGAGGCCTTCTTTAGTTTTCCGGATGAGACCGACTTGGTTGACGCCGTTTTCTTGGTAGACGGTGACTTGGCTGAGGCTGCTTTGGCCGTGGTCGACTTGGCTGATTTCGACTTGCTTGCAGCGGTCGTGGGTTTGGTCGATTCGGGCTTGGCCTCAGTCTTCGGTTCAGCGAGTCGCCGCTGCACATAAGCCGCCACAGTGCCGACCGTGCTCAATCCCGGGAGATCTTGATCCGGAATTTGAAGTTTGAATCGCTCTTCGATCTCGAAGAGCAGCTCGATGATCGCCACAGAATCGAGACCGAGATCATCCCGGAGATGGTGTGACTCGGTAATCGACGCAGGATCTCGCTTGAGATAGGTGGCCAAGGCTTGAATGATTTTCGAGGTAATCGCGGGATCGATCGATTCAGTCATTATGGCTACTCCTTGAAGTGGAATGAGGCTGTTCGCATGTGAGTTCGGCGAGGGGGCCTCGATGTGTTCAACCGTTCTTACGCCTCTTACGCCACAAATTTTTTAAAGACGACTGTGGCATTGTTGCTGCCGAATCCGAATGCGTTCAAGAGGGCGTACCGAACTTTTCGTTCTTGGACGGCACGTCGGATTCCATCCAGTCGACAGGCTGGGTCCGGCTCCTCGTAGTTCGCTGTGGGATGAATTTGCCCGGTATGGATGGAGAGGGTCGTCGCCACAGCGCCGATGGCGCCGGCCGCACCCAATGTATGACCGATGAGAGACTTCGTGGCATTGACGGCGATTTTATCCGCGCGATTCTTAAAAAGACTCCTGATGGCTTTGGTCTCGACGGCATCGCCGATTGTGGTGGAAGTCGCATGGGCATTGATGTAGTCCACCTGATCCGGACCGATGCCGGCTGAGTCCAAACCGATCTTCATGGTGGTGCAGATTTCTTGGCCGTCTTCCTGAGGAATGACCATGTGATAGGCCTCGCTCGTGGCGGCATATCCGGCAAGCTCGGCGTAAACCCTCGCTTTCCGCTTCTTGGCATGCGCCCAAGATTCCACGATTAATGCGGCAGCTCCCTCGCCCATGACGAATCCATCGCGGAGACGATCGAACGGGCGTGAGGCACGCTCTGGAGCATCGTTAAACTCGCTGGAGAGGGCGCGCAACGAACAGAATCCGGCGAAGACCAACGGCGTAATGCTCGCGTCGGCTCCCACGGCGATCACGACATCGGCTTGACCGCTGCGAATGCACTGCAGGGCTTGACCAAGGGCATGGGCGCTGGAGGAGCAGGCGGTGGAGATTGTGAGATTCGGCCCCTTGGCGCCGTGTGCCATCGCGACGATGCCGGAAGCGGAATTCAACGTAATCGTAGGAATGAAATTGGGATGGACGCGATGCGGACGTTGAGTTTTAAAAAGTTGCGTGATTTCACGCTCTCCCATCACCATCCCACCCATGCCGGCTCCGACAATGACGCCGACGCGATGAGGCGCCTCCTTGGCCATGCTGAGATCGGCATCGGCGAGCGCTTCTTTTGTGGAGACCAAAGCAAATTGCGCGTACCGGTCTACGCGGCTTGCCTGCGTCGCCGACAAATACTGCTCCGGTGAAAAATTATGGACCTGTCCGGCAACCCGCGACCGATAGCCGGACATCGGAAACCATCCAAGGGATGGGATCGCGGTAACCCCAGAACGGCCCGCGAGGGCCGACTTCCAGAACTCGCTGACGCCGATTCCGACGGGAGATATCACTCCGAGACCGGTAATTACCACGCGCGAGGCCATGTGTCTCCCTCCTTCCAGGCGCCCACGGCGCCTTTCATACCGGAAGACCGATGTACAGTCAACTAGGAAACCTTCATTTAATGCCGGACCTTCAACAACAGATAGAGGCCGAAGCTGAGGAACAGCGCATTGGCCATCCAGCCTGCAAGCATGGGGGCCAACGCTCCGCCTCTTCCGAGTGCGATGGCGACGGAGTGGGTCGTCCAGTAGCAGAACCCGACGATGAACGCCTGTCCAATGCCCATGGCCATGTTTCCACCGCGGACTCCGCTTCTCCGCAAACTCAATGCAATGCCGACGAGCACCATTACGACCGTCACCAATGGAAATGCGACACGACCGTAGTAGTCCGTCAGCAGACGGGAGAACGAGAAGCCTTCGTGCCGAAAACGCGAGAGGTAATTTCGGATTTCCTGAAATGTCATGGTTTCTGAGTTCCCGACAAGGGAGGAAGAGAAGTCGTCGGGAATCAAGGGAATGGCGATGATCTGTTCAGTAAAGAGAGCCAGTTCTACGGTATCATCGGATTGGAACCGGCGATGATCCCCGTTCAGCAGTATCCAGCCTTGAGGAGTATAGCGTGCTTCCTCCGCTTCCGTAATCCGATCCAGTCTAAACGGCGGCCGGAAATAAAAGATTCGCACCCCTCGAAGGGTCTTGCCTGCGACATCGATTTCATTGACCTGCATCAGGCCGTCGGCGCTGATACGGGCCCAAGGTTGAGCAGCTTTCACAGAGACGGGAGCCGGTCTTTGTTCGATCTGAACCACACGAATTTCTTCGGCTTTCTCCGAAGCGAGGGGAATGATGGTCGAGCTGAAGAAAAAGAGAATCCCAGATACGCCGGCGGCAAACAGGAGAAACGGCGAGGTCATCCACAACAAGCTGATCCCGCAACTTCGCATGGCGGTGATTTCATTGCTGCGCGTGAACAGACCGAGCGTCAGCAGGGTCGCCACCAAAATCGCGAATGGAGCGACTTGAAAAGAAATAAACGGAATCTTCAGCGCAAAGTAGAGGAGGATAGGGACGATTCCCGAGTTGTAGCGCAAGAACCGGCGGACTTTTTCAAAA
>CAYXKP010000058.1:0-26055 GCA_964465695.1 uncultured Nitrospira sp. | reverse complement strand
CTACGAGAGCTTCAGACGGCGGATCTTATTCTCTCCGCGTTCGCAGATATAGAGGTGCCCCTGGGAATCCACGGCCAAACCGACGGGGGAATTCACCACCGCCTCGGTTCCGAGCAAGCCGTCTCCGTGTTTCACCATGCCGGCTGACTCCTTGGCGACAAATCGCGCGGCCCCGCAGCCGCCGATATTTTTGTCTTCATACCCGCTGTCCCCGTTCCCCGCAACCGTGGCAATGAGGCCGGTCTTCGCATCCACCTTACGGACTCGGTGATTCATCGTATCGGAGATGTAGAGGTTGTCCTCATCATCAATGATCACGGCCTCCGGAGCATGCAGCATGGCCCGGACGGCGGGTTTATCGTCCCCGTCGTACCCGTACCGGCAAATACCGGCGACCGTGGAAATGATTCCGGTCCGCGAATCGATTTTTCTGACGCGGTTGCTTCCCTTGTCGACAATGTGCACGTCGCCCTTCCCATCGACCGCAATCCCGACGATGTCGTAGAGGCGCGCGTCCATGGCAGGCTTTCCATCGTCCAGATACATCGACATGTCCAGTCCGTCGGAACAGACCGGCATGAGCCATCCCTGATCATCGCTGAAATCGATTCCGATCGCGTCGCCCGACAGAACCACTAAATTCCTCGCCACCAACGGCTGTTCTCGTGCTTCATCGTCGGCCGACCAGGTCCCTGCGATCGTCGTGACCAAACCCGTCTTGGGATCAAACCGCCTGACTTTGTGCGCCTGGGTATCGGCGATAAAGAGAACATCATCACGATCGAAGGCGATCGCCGCAGGCCAGGTCAGATTAACTTCCAGCGCGGGACCGTCTCCATTGAATCCATGCTGACCCGTACCGACCACGGTGGTAATGATGCCCGTTTCGTGATCGACCTTTCGAATCCGGTTGCTCCCGGAATCGCAAATATACAAATCGTTCCGGGAATCAAATGCGACACCCAACGGAAGATAGAGTCCGGCTTCTGCGCAAGAACCGTCATCACCGCTGTAACAGGTCTCCCCGATTCCGGCAAAATTATGAACCGTGCCCTCTTGGAGATGGATGCGCCGGACGCGGTCGGATCCCGACTCGGCGAAGTACAGCCACTGCTCCGTCTCGTCGAGTGCGAGGTGATGGGGGAGAGGGATGCCGGCTTTCACCGCACGCTTGCCCTCACCCGTGCTCCGGGCCTTGCCGTTCCCGGCAAAGGTCTCAATGTAGCCGGCGGCCAAGCAGAGTTCGGTGTCCATAGCGGCTATGCTCGTGGAGCCGGTTGTACGGTAGCCCCCGCGGGCTGATTCAAGGCAGTCCCCTGGGCCGACGCCGCGGTGGCGGGCGGAGGCGGAGCGGCCTGCTGCATGGCGGTCTGCGCATCGGCTTCGATCGCGTCCGCCTCATGGACGGATTTCTTGAATCCTTTGATCGCCTTGCCGAGTCCTTCGCCCAATTGAGGCAATTTCCCCGCACCGAATATGATCAATACGATCATGAGGATGAGGATCAGCTCTGTAAACCCCAGACTGCCGAACATAGTGCACCTCTTCCTAAAAGTGAATTAGGACCGCGGACCATCCTTCGCCTTCTTGGCAAACCGTTCCTTCAACCGTTTGCGCGCCTCTTCCGCCTGATCAAACATCTTGCACTTATCATACACGCTGATGAGGTTATAGTATGCGAGCGGTTCATCGGGATTGTGCTCCACCGCGCTTTCCATGACTCTCACCGCTAAATCGGTCTTCTTATGACTGAGCGCGATTTCCATCAGCTTGAAGCTTGACTCCAAGTGCTTGGGATCCAACTCCAGCGTGCGAAGGTAACATTGAATCCCCATGTCGATCGTGTTGTAGTCGGACACTTGAGGGTTATCCAGCTCAATATAGACCCCCGCAAGGTTATACCAGGCGATCGGGTCGTCCGGAGTGATTTCGACGAGGCGCTCATAGTAGTTTTTCGCCTCCATATATTGCTTTTTGTCCGCGTAGAGTCTCCCAAGGTTGAACAGCGCCAGGACATCATGGGGGAAGATATCCAACGCATGCCGAAACTCGGCCTCGGCTTCATCGGTCATGTTCTTGGTGGCATAGATCGTGCCCAAGTTCGCATAATACATGGCCAGCGAGCGATTCATTTCTGCGCGAAGAGATTCGGCCATCTCGATCGCTTTCTTGACTTCCACCAGCGCATCGTCGAGCCGCCCTTTACTGAAATACAATTCTCCCAAACGACAGCGTGCCTGAAAATCATCCGGCTCACTGGCCAACAGCTTTTCGATCCCGGAGATCTCTTCTTCCGGGGTAAGCGGCTGATCGGCCGGATCAAGCACGGTTTCCGACTGTGGCGGCATCGGTCCTGAATTTTCCATACATCAACTCGCTCTAAGACTACGCCTGCCCCGGGAGGAGACCGTCCGATGCGGGTATCGCGGGTCCAGCGGAGGACGGCACAGATTCAGCAGCGGCCGGTTTCACTCGATCGAGGGCAAGCAACATGATTCCGAGCACAACCATCAACGTGAGGTTCGAGAACAGCAAGGCATAGCCGGCGACGAACATGAGGCCGATTCCGTAGCCGGCCAATCTCCCGGTCATCAGCAACTTGACGGCCGTATAGGACCAACAGAGGAATCCGCCGACGTACAGCGCAAACGGAAGATAGAACGTATAGCCCATACCGAATTGAAAGATCCACCCGATGCCCTGCGATGCCTGCCGAAAGGCCGACGCAAACGCAGGACTGACGATCTCCAGGAGATAGTCAACGATGATGAGCGAAGAAAATATGAGTCCCGTGGTCGACCAAAACCATAGGGCCCTGTTCCGCTGCGTGCGATTCTTGGTCCGCAGCGACAGGCTTTTGCTCTTGCCGTACGCGACAAACACCATGAAACTCGCCAGCACCATCAAGGCCTCTCCCATCCGATGGGATTCGTAAACCAGAGGTGGTGCCGCCAACGTTCCCGCCCAACTGTAGATCGTCGAAATGATCTGATAATAGAGCCACCCGGAAACTCCAAGATAGAAGGTGGCCGCCAGAAGACGTTGAGCCGGCTCACGATGGGTGATCAGATAGTCCATGACCAAGGCTGTCAGCACCAGGAACGTCACCCCGTTATAGAGGATCGCCCCCGGCATTCCCGGCTGTACGACGAGAAACAGAAGAGTCAACACCATCAACAACACTGTGCCGGCCATCCCCAGCTTGAGAAGCCGGCCGGTCTCACGCCTCCCCCACCGAATAACGATGGTCACGGTGAGGGACAAGAACAACAACACCGCCACGATGTTGAGCAGCCATGCCCCCACTTCCGTCAAGGTCGTGAAGGTGGGCGTAATCCATGGGTGGGTTGCGGCCATTTTGCTCAGATGCATCCCGAGTCGGGAAAGCAGACGATACAGCACCAACTCGAAAAACGAGGCGAGCAACACGAGCTTCACCGTGTACTCGAACAACGGACCGAAGTCCGAAATCCTCCCCGACCATCGTTCGTTCATCGTCACGGCATTCATGGCGAGATGTGAAGATCCGACATTATAGCTGTCGCAAAAAAATGAGGTCAATGCGCGGCCAACGGAGCTTTGGCGGCTCCTTCTTTTGCCCGCGAGATATACAGAAGACCGTCGGCCATCGCATAGTTGAAGGGGAGCTCGCACACGACTTCACTGATCCGCTCGTAGACATACTGATACAGACGCTCGGCTTCTTCGGGAGTCATCCCCTCCTGCACTTCATAGAAAAATCCGAGGCTCAAGTCTTCCGCCGACGGACGCATGATCCGCCGAATCCCGTACCCGCCGGGATCGCTCATGATGGGCGCTTCCTTTTCCAGGTCGAACAAGCAGGGCTGGCAAGAAAATCCATATGACTCGTGAAGTTTTTTGTTGTCGACGACAAAGTTCATGGTTTCCAGCGCTTCTTCTTCTTTTTCCGTGGGGAACCCGACGATGATGTAACAATGCACGGCGATGCCGAGATCCACACAGTCATTCGCGATCCGCCGAACCCATTCTTGCTTGATGCCCTTCTTCATGAAATCCATGATGCGCTGATTGAACGACTCCAATCCAAAGACGATTTTCAAACAGCCGGCATCCCGCATGGACGCCAACAGCTCACGCGAGAGGTTTTTTTCGAACCGCATCTCGCACGTCCATTTCACGTCGAGCTGTTTTTCGATCATCTGCTGGCACAATCGTTTCGTGGGCGCCAGCGCGAAACATTCGTCGGTAAAGAAGAAATGGCGCGCGCCATAGCGCTGCTTCAGCCATTGCAGTTCTTCGACCGTGCGCGAAGGGTCTTTTTGTCTGAAGTTCTGGTGGTCAAGGGTCAGCGCGCAGAACGCGCAGTCCTTGTAGTAGCATCCTCGCGAAAATTGGACCGGAAGGACCGGCTCAGGAGACAAGTAACGATCCAGCGGGAACCCGTCATAATTCGGCGCGGGAAGCGCATTCACGTTTTCAGAATAGAACGGCTGGTTGACGGTGATCTTCCCGTTCTGCCGATAGATCAGGTTCGGCACTTTGCTGTAATCCTTCTTGCCGGCCAGCTGATTCACCAACTCCAGGAGAGCCGTCTCTCCTTCGAACACGACGATATCGTCGGCCAAGTCGAAGAGACTCGGGCAGCGGCGAATATTGTCCACGAGACGGGTGAAGATGCTCCCGCCGATGGTTACGTGAAGATCGGGGGCGGCTTCCTTGATCAGACGACAGAGCGTAAGGCCGGGGATGATCTGAGACGTCGCCGTAATCGACACCCCGATGAGATCGGGCCGGCCATCGACGATCGAGGGAATGAATCGGTCGCGAAAGAGGCCGAGAAAGGGATTCTGCGCCTCATCGCGAATCACCTTCATCAAGTCTTTGGAAGAATAAATGGAATAGCTCCCAAACTGATTATCCACGACCGTGAGCCTGGTCGGGAAATAGACTGAGGAGACCACTTCCAACCACTTGTCGATCATGAACAAGCTGGCTCGATACGCGTCCGGGTCGTAAAACTCCTCGCTGCGTAAGGTCTCCTTTGCAAGCTCGATGCGGTCAACCAGATAGGAAAACCGATCGAGCGAGTCGGTGATCTTCGCGTAATGCTCGCGACTTCCGTGACCGGTCTCCCCGCTTGCAGTGCGCTCTAGTTCCCGCTGTTTGACGATTAAATGGCGGTACACCTCGGCTGCATAATCTTTGGTCAAGACTGTATCCAACAATTCGATGCCCAGGTCGCGCTGCGACACGTCGGAAATCCCACCTTGGCGTAAGAATCCGGTGAGGGACGGCAAACTGAGATAGGGCTGAGACGGATGCCAGGTCGGCGGGAAGAGCAACGAGACTTTCATGCGATGCCGTCCTTTTATCTTGAAAATCAGCGGGTTCGCGACACCATCCTCTTATACCCTCCGCACCTTGCGAAATGCAATCAGCAGGAGTGGTGAGACTAAACGGTGACGAATCTTTTAGAAAAAGAGGCCTCGAACCGTTCCCGCACTTCCCGGGATCTCGATTCGAGGCCTCTTTAGAATCACGCAACGTAGCGGTTGTTGCTATCGGCGGCTCGAAACCGTGCTACAGTTTCAACGTGAACCAGGTCGACAGCGACTTCATGCCGTTCCGCTCGATGTTGGCACCATCCCACACTGCAAACGCGATCGGCACCGACATTCCCGCCTTGAACTGGATATCGTTCGCGTCGCCGGTTTCCAACGTCCGCTTCACGACAACCCGCCAGGTCGGGCCTGTATAGCCTCCGCCTTTGACGGACCCAGACGGCTCCCAGACACCGTTTCCGATGACATCCTGGTGAGCTTGCGTCGTGAGGGTGCTGAAGCCGTTCGCGCTCAAATCCTCGACGGAACTCACGCGCAGGGTCGGATCAGACATGATGTTCCCCGACCAGATACCGGAGTTGAACGGTCCCAAACTCCGCCCGATACGATCGGGATACGTGACACCTCCGGCAGGCTCTTCAAAATAATAATCCCAGAAGATGCCGGGATATTGATCGTCGACATCCCAGATTCCCGCGCTGTCCTTGCCGAGGTCCTTCTGCCACTCCGCATTCCATCGCCAGATGTTGGTCGTCCCGCCGGACTGCCCCATGCACTGGAACGGCGGAGCCCCGGCCGTATTCACCGGAAACATCACCGCCACCTGATCTCGGAAATCTTGCGGGCCGATCGCCGTGTCATTCTTCGTTTGGTCGACCCACTCCAACCGTAACCCAATGTCCTTGCCGTTGGTCATTGCCTTGACGAATACCGACTTCACCGAGATATTGGGGTGCATCGGTGTCGTGATCAGCTGACCGCTCAACGGGACGACCACGCCCGGAACACTTTCCCATATGGGGTTGGCGCCGTCCATGGGAATCGGGCCCTTCACCGTCTTGGCCGGTATCGTCACCGGTTGGCTGACGGCCAGTGGTACTCGCCCCAACGTCAGCATCAGGCCGACAGTGAGGGCGGAGAGAAGAATGGCAAACACCAATTTCTTGTTGGTCGTCTGCGCTACCCTCATAGTGTTACTCCCTCCTCTGAATTATTGTAGACACCACACTCGCTCCAGAACCGTTAACAATCCCTTACGCCGTTCCGGAAGGCCGCCCTTCCTCATTCTCTTTGTCTTTGTCTTTCTCTTTCACATCCATGAACGACTGCGCACCTACTTCGTTCAACAACATGGTCAACTCGTTCCCCTGATCTTGTGCGCCGCACTCATAGGTCTGGCCTTCGGGAGAGCTGAACGTCGCGGGACGATAGTCGGTTTCCGTGTAGGGCTGCGGGGTCACGCTTAAGAATGCCGTCTCAAACTCCATCCAATCAGCCGTCATATCGGCCACCAATTTGAAGAGACCGGAATCCGCTTTCTTGGTCAACATGCGACAGAACAGCGGCACCCATCGGCCGATATGATTCTTGACGAACTTCTTCTGGGCGTCCACCACGATCTGCGTCTTCTCCGGCCCATCGTGACAAAGCGAGTAAGATTCCTTGTACGCGAGGAAGTGCATGAACTCGAATTCAACGCTGAGGTGATCCAAGCGCTCATGGATATCTTTGGACAGCTCGACTCCGAAGGCTTTGTAGAAGCCGGAGATGTCACCCATCACGTGGGATTGCGCAAACACGTGATCGTTTCCAAAAAGGGTTTCATAGGGAGGGCAATCGAGTGTAATCACGTTACTGAACACGCGCCGATGTTCCGACTGCAGATCACTGAGTTGCCAGTTGACGCATTCGGAGGCGATTAAGCTTTCCATCATGGCCAACTGCTTCTTGAGCGCGATCAGCTTGGCCTTCGCGCGATCACTGCCATCCGCGCCGAGAGCGACATCCAATGCGTCAAGAGCAGTCCGGCCGTCCTCCACAAATTCGCCGCACCGGAGGTAATCCAGAAATTCTTCATCTTCGGGATACAGGAGGCTCCATGAAATCAACAAATAGATCTTGCTGCGGCTCAGAGCTCGTTCGACGGCGGGAGAGTCCTTCATAGTCGAAGGGCCTGACAGCGTGGCGGTTGCAGATGCGGATACACCTTGCATCGGCTGTTGACTCGTCATAAAGATCGCCTCCCGACCACCCCGTTCACCCCATGACCTTAGCCCGCGAGGTACGGTAGCAGGACCTCGTATGTATATGAAAAGGGCGATGCGAAGTCAAGGGTGAACTGGCTCGATTTCGTGAATAGTGATTTTCTTCCGCACAACATCGCAGAAACGGCGCAACCATCAATCGATCCTTCCAAGCCGCCTTGATGGTACCACACGGATTGCGACATGGTCATTGACGGTCTTACAAACCATTTCACACATTCCACAGCCGACACAGGCTTCCTCCACCACGGTCAGATGCAACGAGGCAAAGTCCGTTGAAAGTGCATCGGTCGGGCACTTCGATACACAGGCATGGCAGCCTTGGGAAGCCGTGCAGCGCCCATGCGAAACCGTGGCGATTCCCATTCGAACTTGGTTGATCGAGTCGACTGCGAGCAGCGCTTCCGTCCTACAGGAAGCAATGCAAGGAAAGTCCTCGCATAACAGGCAGGGCGACTCATCGGCGAAGAGAATAGGGGTACCGTCTTCCGGATGGGCCATGATGGCGCCCGGTGGACAGGCCGAGATGCAATCCTTGCATTGCGTACAACGTTCAAGAAACAGTCGTTCTTCGACCGCACCAGGAGGACGCAGCCAATCAATACGAATCGGCGGAGGAGCCGGCTCCGCTGGAAGACCATCCGCCTGTTTGACGACTTCATGCGCGGCTCTCACGGTTGAAATAACGGAATCTTTGAGAAAATCCCGCCGGCCGTATGAAGAGTTGGTAGCCACGGTTGTGAATTTTCCTTAGAGGAGGGTCAAAAAGGCCGTTCGGCAAGGCCGCAGGTGCTGCAAGAACCGCAGGCGTACCTTTGGAGGTACGTTGAGGATTCTTGCGAGCCGAGAACGCAGCCGGCGGCGTTTTTCACCCTCCTCATCTACATGACGCCGTCTGCGCGCAACTTATATACCTCCACACACCGATCACAGGCGCCGAACTCCACGTCCCATCCAGGATGATTTTCACGGATGAAGTCGAGCACATAGGGCTCGACTTTCGTCCCCATCTCCTCGACCCATGAATAGGTGGGGAACCGACAGAGCGGACAGGGGAAACCCGGCATGAGCATGATTTTGTTTTGGGTCTCCGGGACCTCACCGCCTTCCACGTCCACAGCCCGATCCATCACCCGCAGCGTGTCGGCGGCCATCTCAATCAACTCCGAGTGAGTGAAATACGACGTCTGCCAGAGCCCTTCGAACACCGACTTCAGTTGTGGAGGCGGAATCTTACGGTACCAGGACCGGAATTCCTTGAACCGATCCTCCTTGCTCAACATCGGCTCCTTGCCTGCCGCAACCAGCCGACTATCCACGCTCAAACTCCAGAGCACGCGATAGCGCTGCAGGATCAGCGTTTCCTCGCCGGGGTTCTGTCCCAGCTTGGTATCGGGATCGTAGCCGAACTGCGGGTCGATCATGTCGGAGATGTGCATCAGCTCGTGGCGGCAATAGCGGGTCAAGGCCGGGTCATAAAAGCGGCGGGGGATCAGCTTGATCCCAACGCCTTTCATCCCCTTCTCCTCGAACTGCTTCGCCAAGTCTTTTTCAACGGATCCCCACTTACGCAGAATATCGACGCCTTCCTGGTCTTCCTTCAGCACTCCCTTCACGAGGACAATGCCGACCTTCTCCTTCAACAACGGATATTCGTTGAATGAGTCGCGGACGATATCCGAAAATCCCCAGATGCCGAAGAGATATTGATAGAGTTTTTTGAACTCCCCCTCCCGGTCTTCGAGGATGAATTTCTCGTAAATCGGGTCGGCGTACTCATGGAATTCCTTGTAGTACGTGGGATCTCCTTCTCGTTCCGTCTTTTCAACGAACGAATCGATGACTTCCTGGAGCAACGCTGGTTGGAATCTGATTTCCATTTAGAAAACCTTCAGGGAATCGAGAGCCCTGCCGCAACATGCGGCCTGGCTATGGGAGCCGATTGGACGATTCGGCGGAGTCCTGAAACAGACTCAGGCGTCAAAGCCTAAGCACGCCCCTTCTCACGAAAACGAATGAGCCAGACGAAGGGTTGACTTGGCCGCGAGGCATCTCTTACGATCCAAACGACGGACAAAATTATACTGACCGTCCTGAGAACCAATCAAGGGACCAGGGGCCAAGAAAACAACTTACTCATGCAGGAACCGACGATGCTTTCTCCACTCTCGGGTGTCTCGCCACCCACCGTCGCCGAGTCGACGTCTCCCATCGACTTCTTGGCCTACTGGGGAGCCGACTGTCGAGAAGTGAAGACGTTCCGCGGCCATTCACACGGAGTCTGGGCCGTCGCCTTTTCACCCGACGGATCGAGGCTCGTCAGCGGCGGCGCCGAACGTCTCGTCCGCTTATGGGACATCGAGACCGGTCGGCTCCTGCGTTCCCTCCGCGGCCATACTCATGATATTCGTGCCGTCGTCTTCACGCCGGACGGACAGACCCTGGCCACCGGCAGTGAGGATCGCACGATTCGGTTATGGAACGGCAAAACCGGCGAGCCGATGAAGCTGCTGTTCACGCGGTACGATCATAATGTCTGCAGTCTTTCACTCTCCCCGGACGGCCTCATGCTCGCGCGCGGCAGCCATAACAAAGACATCAAGATTTGGGAGGTGACCACGGGCACCGAGCTGATGACGCTGCTCGGGAAGGATGAGTACGATCATCACTGGTCGGTGTGCGTGGCTTTTTCGCCGGACGGTGTCCATCTAGCCAGCGGCACCGACATCGGAAAGATCAAGATCTGGGAAGTGCTCCCGAGCGGCGAGGAAAAGGTCTTCCATGACGGCCATTGGCGGCGGAACCAGGAAGATTCCACCGAGACCCGCGGCTACTATGTCGAGGATGACGGCGGATTCCAAAAGCCGATGGACTACTGGATCGGAGCCATGACCTTTACCCCGGACGCAAAACTCTTGATCACCGGCAGTCGGGATACCACCATCAAGCTCTTTGAAATGCCCAACGTGGTCGAGAAAAAAACCCTCACCGGCCACAAGGGCTGGGTCCGCAATCTGGCCGTGTCGCCGGATGGAAAAGTGTTGGTCAGCGCCAGCGACGACCAGACGATCAAGTTTTGGGATCTGTCCACCGGGCGGAACTTCCGGACGCTGAAGGGCCATAGTGGCGGAGTCCGCGGCCTGGCCTTCTCCCCCGACGGCAAACGCCTCGCCAGCGCGTCATGGGATCGCACCGTGAAGCTGTGGGAAGGGGGAGAGAAGAGCGAAGGATAGCGCCGCACGGATCTGCCAGTCTTCAGAGCACTCCCCAATTCGTTAGAACGAAGGCCCGGACATGTCGTCCTTTGGCCGCACGGTCATGCCGAATCTTCCAACCTCGCGATTCAAAATGGTCAAGAAATTCCCGACGCAGTTGGGTTTCGTTGTAAGCCTGGCTCTTGTACGCGTCCCGGTTCTGCTCGAATCGCTCGATAAGATCGGAAACAATTGAAGGCACTTGCCCCATGGACGACATCTGGTCCCGATCCCTTGCGAGCGGGCCGAAGAATGCTTTTCCTAAATAACCGCGCCGCCGAATACTGTTTCTTGGCAGAATCCTATTAGAGGGACATACGCAGGTGACTGCCTGGATCGACACGGAGTAATGAGCAGCAGAAATAGGATAAAGGGGAGTACGTTATTACCTTATTTCAGTGGTGATGGGAGACAACGAGTCAAGTATGAGTCAAGTTATCAGTCAACCTTCTTGAGGACTCGGAATGCGAGGAGATAGGCACCGCTGGAACCACACCGCAAACCCTTTGTAGTCCAGATAGGCTTCCACCTCATGGGAAGTCTTCTACCCATAGCAGCTGGTTGCGGTACCCGCCGTGCTGTAATGCCTGGTAGAACTTTCGATCGGCTGTCAAGAACGACCGGTTCAGCTGCATGGCCAGGGCCAAGTACAAACAATCGTACAAACTCTGCTTTGTGTTTTGAGCGAGGTCGAAGGCGGCTAGCACCAGCGTCTCATCGGCGTGGCGGCGGATGGGTGCCCGTCGAAATGCCCGCCAGATGTCCTCAGTATCTTGCGCGGTCAGTTCACCGCGGCGGCGCTTCTTGGATAGAACATTCCCGACCTCCAGCGTGAGAAAGGCGGGAGCATGGAGGCGCGCATCGGAATCTTTGAGGCGCAATGCCTGCTCGCAGTGCTCTTCAGGAATGAACCATTTGAGAACGACACTCGCATCGATGATATACGCCCTCACCGATCGCGGTCCTCGCGGATCAACTCGGCGCTGTCGCTGAATTTCCTCCCAGATCGTTTCAGCCGTTCACGGATGCGCTCGGCTTCCTTCCAGAAGTCGCCCGACTCTTCTTTGGCAGCCTCTTCAAGAATCGTCTTGACTTCAGCTTGAAGCGACCGTCCGCGAGTCTTGGCTCTTTTTTTGAGCCGTGCGACGACTTTATCTTGGAGATTTCGAACAAGAACCTGTGCCATGTGCAGGCCTCCTTCGGAAGGATGATCACGCTAGCATAATGCTAGCACCACCCTCACTGTTCTGCAACGGCTATTCCGGGCATCGCCCAACTTTGAACGACGCAAAAAAGAGCCGCCCTTTCAGTTCGGGGCAATCTCATAAACCAACGTCACCGTTGCCTCAATCTTCAGCTCCCCCGGCGAGACCGGCACCTCGCCTATACTCGCCTCCATCGCCATGCGCGCCATAGGAGCGGCAGGCCTCACCATAGGGCCACCTTCATTAGCTGATAACACCCGCACGAGTTTCACATGCAGTGCCTCGCTCAGCACGGCCGCTTTTTCGCGTGCCTTGGCTGCAGCTTGTTTCAAGGCACTGAGCCGTACCGATTGTTCATCGCGCAACCCCCAGTGCAACCCCTGAAAGCTGTTCGCGCCGGCCTTCAAGACTTCTTCGATCACCGTGCCGACTCTATCGAGGGCGCGAATTTCCACCGTCACCATATTGCCGACGATGTAGCCTATAATTTCTGGAGAGGTAGGCGGCGCATCGGCGGGGCGGTTCGGCAGCGGCCGATATTGCGGGGAGACCGTAAAAGACGAGGTTTGAATCCGCTCCTTGTCGATCTGTAAGTCCCGCAGCCGGTCCATGACTTTGCTCATGACGGCGCTGTTCCGCTTCTGCGCCTCGGCGAGTGATTTGCCGGGACTCTCCATACCGAACGTGACAAAAGCCGTATCCGGCACGTGCGGCACCGTCCCGCTATCGCTGACCGTAAGAGTCAGCGTCTCAGGCTTCGTCTCCTCATGCGCCTGCACTGCCATCGGAAACGCCAGCAGCGCCAATACCCCTATAACCACCATGCTCGTCCTCCTTGTCTCACTTGTCTATTCACGGCCGTCTGCTTATCCCTCGCATCACAAAACGCGGCAGCTTACCGCCGACGCATCCTTGTCGCAAGAACTTGTCTGCCCGCCACTACTTGACGGGACTATGAACATACGTCATGTTCTAGTCTCAGAAGGAATGCACTGTGGCAACTTCATCAGCCATGCTTCCCTTGGGAACCGCCGCACCGGCATTTTCACTGCCTGATGTGGTAAGTGGTCGGATCTATTCACTTGACTCATTTTCAGACAAGACTGCTCTCTTGGTGATGTTCATCTGTCGGCACTGCCCCTATGTGGTTCATGTCCAAGAAGAGCTGACCAGAATTGGACGAGACTACCGTGGAACCGCATTAGGTATCATCGCGATCAGCAGCAATGATCCAATTGGGTATCCCGATGATGCACCGCCTAAGCTCAAAGACATGGCTCAGCGCCTAGGCTTCACCTTTCCATTCTGTCACGATGAGACACAGGAGGTCGCGAAGGCCTACAAGGCCGCCTGCACACCGGACTTTTATCTTTTTGATCGCGACAGACGGCTGGTGTATCGCGGACAACTGGATGACAGCCGGCCCGGCAATAACAAGCCGTTAACAGGACAGGATCTCCGCTCAGCCATCCAAGCCGTACTTGCTGGCCAGACTGTCGACCTTCATCAGAGGCCCAGCATCGGGTGCAGTATCAAGTGGAAGCCGGGCAATGCTCCGTCTTACGCCTGATAATAAGTGTTGTAGCCAACCTTTCCACGGTGACAAAAAGATCCCCCAACCGGTAGTTTGGCATGAAAATGCAGGCATTAATATACTTGACTCACTCTCGTAGTTGATGCTACTATTCAGTCACTACGGAGGACGCCATGAGCCAGAAGCTCCCGACCACTCTTCAAGAAGCCATTCAATACTTTGCCGATGAGCAGCGCTGCTTAGACTTCGCTATCGCCATGCGCTGGCCGCACGGTCCGACCTGTCCGGCCTGTCACTCGCAAGAGTATCGTTTCATCAAGACCCGCTCGCTGTGGGTCTGTAAGCGATGCCAGAAGCATTACAGCGTCAAGGTTGGGACTATCTTTGAAGACAGCCATATCAAGCTGGATAAGTGGCTCTGTGCTATGTGGATGATGGTGAATGCGAAGAACGGCATTTCCTCCTATGAAGTCCATCGGGCATTGAAGGTCACTCAAAAAACTGCTTGGTTCATGATGCATCGGATTCGCTTGGCTCTACAGAAAGGTTCGATTGATCGGAAGTTGATGGGCGATGTCGAAGTCGATGAGACTTACATCGGTGGACAAGCTCGCAACATGCACCATGACAAGCAGATCAAAATGAAACGGGCGGAAGGATTCTTTCGCAAGGCCGTTGTGATTGGCATGTTAGAGCGGAAAGGCGAAGTCCGTACCGCTGTCTTGAATCGTGCGTCAACCAAGCTGGTTGAGAAGGCCATTAAAGAAAATGTGGTGCCTGGTAGCAGTCTGTACAGCGACCAGTTTGGGGCCTATGTGAAAGTCGGTAAAGAATACGCCCATCAAGTGATTAATCATGCCGAAACCTATGTGAAAGGCAACGTTCACACCAACAGCATTGAGAACTATTGGAGCTTGCTGAAGCGGGGGATCAAGGGGACTTATGTGAGCGTGGAGCCGTTTCACCTGTTCCGGTATCTGGATGAACAATCCTTCCGGTTCAACACTCGAAAGGACAACGATCAGGGCCGCTTCATGCAAGCGCTCTCCCAGATTTCAGGAAAGCGCGTGGAGTATAAGGCTCTGATCGGTCAAACGACGTGGAACTAGGGTGAATGGATACAGGAGGCAGGGAAGAGGGAAGCGTAATTAGTTGAATTCATTGAAAATTGTAAAAATGGGGCGCTTGCATAGCATAGGTCTTGCACTATTGCAACCCCCAGTAGCTATTTTGGAACTACCTGATATATTATCTCAAACCCCTGGGAAACCGACACCTGCGAGTCGGCCTTAAGAAGGCACTTGGGGAACAAGGAGGAAGCATGATTTACTCTTTTCATTTATCAATCGAGCCAAAGGAAACACTCGTTTTGGCTCATTGTCTAGAATTAGACATTATGTCATCAGGCCCTGATGAGGAAACAGCCATCAACGATCTAGTTAAGCTGATTAAGAAACATATGCTACACGCCTTCGAGCACGATTTGCCGTTATATTCCCCCGCTCCGCTTCCTAGCTGGGCAAGGATACAAAACCAGAAGGGCGTTATTCTGGGTATAGATCTTCCACATCCCATTCAACAATCTGAGCACGCACGGCCTTTCTACAAGCATCGCGATGAGACACTGTGTCTCGCCTAACCTATGGCAGTTTCATCACGGAATTGCGAGCCACGTGGGATGTTACTCTAAGTGATTATGACTGCGCCGTTGGGGATGTGCTTCTTCTAGAAAGATATGCCCCTGGCGGGGAGAGAGGATTTACGCCCATAGTCCATAGATTGTCGAATTCAGTCTTCCATCAGGATGAACTAGAACTTGTCAGGACAATCTTACGAAGGCTAAAAATCCCGGAAACAGTTTTTGATAGTATGTTTAACAACTAATGGAAGCCAATACACCAAAAACCCCCTTTGACCGCTTCAAGGAAATCGCCTCAGTCGTCTTCCAAACCCCGAAGTCTTCCATTCCCAAACTGTCCAAGAAGTCCAAGCGCAAGAAGTAAGCAACCCGTAGCTCTAGGGAACTGCCTAGTTATCAACAATTTGGCTACCCTAGTGAGTGAAGTATATTAATGCCAAAATGCACACTCCCCACCTTCTGTGGATAACCTTGTGAACAAGTCTCTGGATTAGGGAAAGATAGTGCGAATGGCGTGCTCATCATCGTATCGCCTATTTTTTAGGCATCCGCCTCCTACGGAGGAAACCACAAGGAATAGTGGCCGGGATCTAAGTTCCTCACTTTCCTGCATATTCCTAGGAACGTTCGGTGAAGTGGCTTGAATCACTCGTGGATCTCTTGCCATAGGTCTTCAGTTCGATCGCTATCCACAGGCTTAAGACTTTTCTGTGGATTGCTACACCGGTTGATAGGAACGCGTTTCGTGCTCTGTCAAGTGGTACGAGCAAGTAAAAACGTCTCTGAAAAGGTGAAAAAGAGCAGGGGGTATTTTCTCATGACCAGGGCCGAATGGCGGGGCGCGACACTAGATTTGGAATCGTCACGCGAGATTCGCTGTAACCCTCCGTGATCATCAACAACGTGCCGGCGACGAACTCTCCTTGTTTTTCACGACCGTTCACAACACAAGGGGTAGGATGTGCACGGAGCGTCAGGAAGACTCCAGCATTACTATGCGTCACAACGCTTTCCCTGACGCCCCTATTCCCTCGATCAACGCAACACTAGCCCACCTTGATCTCAATGGCTTTCGGTTTCGATTGCACGGATTTCGAGAGATGCACGTGAAGCATCCCGTCCTTGGTACCTTTTGCGTAATACGCTACGAACTGCTCACCCCATGAAACCGCCGGAATAGAGCGCAAATGCCACGATCCCGATAAAAATCGCGGCATACAAATACACCCATGGTGGCTCATGTGTTAAGTCTTCCTTTACGTCCTTTAAGTGTAGCTCACTCATAAAGCGCCTCCTTGTTTGAAACGTCTATTTCCGTAGAAGAATATTTGGACCGTCTTGTGTGTCGATGCATGTTAATAAGCGGAACGTTCCCCTCGCCATCGCCCAGAATAGTGAATTTGCGGCTACACCGAATGGGTGAGGAACCGATCAATGAGATGAGGTATGTGGAGAGTTACACTGAACGACTTCTGAATCCTGGACCCCGCCCGCATCCCTCCATCGCCCAGACCGCTGACCTGACGAATCCGACCCAAACCGGTCGATCACCGTTGAAAAGCAGCCATTCAACGCCTACATTTTGCGGTGGGGAGGTTATTCGTTCGTTGGAATGCCTTGGTCAGGCCGCTTAGGTCGATCCATAATTTGAACCCCGTGATACATAGTCGATGGGCCGTAACTCGTTGCACCACTGTCAATGATGGGATATTGTTTACGATCATTGAAGGTTTGTTACGCGGATAGAACATGACAGATCCGGTTCTTCTATGGATCCGCCTAAACATTGTTAGCTGGCGAGGCACGCGGCATGAGTAGCGGCAGCGACATGAGCAGACGACTTCAGGAAAGCGTTCCTCCGGCTGGGTTTCAATACATCGAACCCTATCGTCGGAAGTTCTTGACGCAGCATCCGCACGTCGATCGAAACGTCTTCGTCATGATGCCGTTTTCAACACCAGCGTCGGAAACAATCTTCGAAGGGATCGCGAAGGAGCTCGAAGATCACGGACTCATCGTCCTCCGCGCGGACAGAAAGGCGTTTTCGCCCGTCCTCTGGTGGAACGTCGTTACCTACATGCTCGGCTCGTCGTACGGCATTGTGATCTACGAACCCGGTGGCAATGTTCCCTTCAATCCAAACGTCTCCATCGAAGCGGGATTCATGCTCGCGTTGGATCGGCCGGTGCTCTTTCTTGCCAACGCGGAACTGCGAGGCTTGCCAGTCGATTTCTCAGGCCATATCTACAAGACCTATGAGTCAGATCACGGCAATCTGTCTGGATCGACCCGCGGCGCAGTAAGGGACTGGATCGAGCACGATCTCTCATTTTACGATTACGGCAACAAGAAGCTTATCCTGTTCGTGAGCCTTGGGGGCACCTGCCGCTGCGTACTAGGCAAGGCAATCCTCTCAGACCTCATTGACAGGAAGAAGGTGCCTGGCCTGGCAGCAGAGGCGGCGGCGGTCGCAGATCCGCACCATGCGACGATCAGTCCATCGGCATTCAAGGCCATCCAGGAAAGCGGACGCGAGCGCTGGATAGAGAAACATCGGCCCCGCAAGCTCTGCCCCTACCTCCAAGACCGAGCAGACTTGATCATCGCTCTGACTGACACAACGCTTGCTCGCCGACCCGACCCCTTCCATAAAGTTGTTACAGACCGCGAGCTGTTCGGTGTAACTATCCAGAATCCATACCCAGACAAGGAAGATGCCTCGTCCCTCAAGAGATACCAAGACGTGCGCGATCAACTCGACCAACTACTCACCGAACATTTCGATGTGATTCTCGATCGTGCTAATGCGAAGCCGTCGGTCTAGCCGTATGGTATCGCCAGCTAACAACAGCATGCAGCCGACGGCGCTCCGCGCCGCGGCTGCATGCTGAGCGTTATCCCCTCTGAATACGCATATGGATGATATTATCCCGATTCTCTCTTTGATCGCCGCCGCTCTTGCTGTTTTTGTCGGGCCTTTCATTTCGCTACACGTTGCCAAGCGCCAGGTTCGGTCCTCGCTTGAGGTCGCCAACCGGCAAATTACCGGCCCCATGCGCCAAGCCTGGATCAATGCACTTCGAGATCTTCTGTCAGAGCTTTGCAGCAGTGCTCATCACTACTTCGTAACTGGCTTTGAGGACAGAAAGGACGACGAATACCACCGGCTTACACATCTCGAGACGAAGATTCAACTTATGCTAAACGCCAAAGAAGACGATCACATTCAGCTCGAAAAGCTTATTCGCGAAATGGTTTCCTCACTTGAGAGAGGAAAAGACGGAGATGCGGTGTTCGTTGCCGTCCACCCGAAAGTCATTGCGTTGTCTCGTCAGGTGCTCAAGAGGGAGTGGAATGTTGTCAAAGAGCCTATCGCGGAAGCATAACTTGCGGTCGACTGGACCTGCGCGGCTTTCCGCGCAGGCCGGTTACCTCCACATTAATGCGACAGGGCTGGGGGCGGCTATATGGCTGTGCGATCTCGGCGCCGAACCTCCGAACTTGGCCCATAGCGGCCAGAAGCGGACTGTCAATCTTGCCGTTCCTGAAACGAATCGCTTGACCCATGTCCGACACCGAGTTTGAGCTATTCAGTGCAGGCCTGAAGAGTTCAACGATTCTGGCATGCTGCGATGGCCGCTGTGTGTTGCGTCCTACAACTTCTTGCCATAATCCGTTCACCTGAGCTTGTCGAAGGGCGTTCTTTTCAGCTCTCTTCCCCTTAATAGCGCTTGACTCTCATGCTGAATGCGCTCAGGGTGATGCTATGACGTATTGAGCCACGCCGACCGTCCTATCCTCGCGCCTCACTCCCTTTCCTGCGCGACCGATTCCCTGGTCTCCGCCGCTTTTGCGCCGAAGGTCCTCAAAATACCTCTGTAGACGCCAAGAGCCATCGTCGCTTGGGGTGTAGAGGTGCTTCCTTACAGGAGTCGATTTGAGGTCTATCGACCATGTCAGTCAATGCAGAAAAGGAGCCATGTCATGATCACCATCACACCGATGGCAGAAGATAAGATCCGAGAGCTCATGCAAGAGGAGAAAGACACAGTCGGTCTGCGCGTATACGTGAAGGGCGGTGGCTGCCACGGCTACCAGTACGGGATGGCCTTCGAGTCCACAACGAGCGATGACGACACGGTGATCGAAAAAGGTGACGTGAAGGTCATCATGGATTCTCAGAGTGCCCCGCTGCTGGCCGGCTGCGAAGTCGACTACTTGGACAGCGTACAAGGCTCCGGCTTTGCGATCAAGAACCC
Organism: uncultured Nitrospira sp.; assembly: GCA_964465695.1. Classification (GTDB taxonomy): domain Bacteria; phylum Nitrospirota; class Nitrospiria; order Nitrospirales; family Nitrospiraceae; genus Nitrospira_D. Next base: position 6,576 of record CAYXKP010000058.1, on the reverse strand, counting down.
ACAAGCCAAAACGACCTGTGGGTGCGGCAGTTCATTCAGCGCATAACGTCATCGCACGGTGCGCCGGATCGCCGGCCACCGCCGTCGATTAGGAAGGAAGCAAACTATGGACAGCACAGCCATCATCGGAACCAAGGCTAAGAAGGGCCAAGTCATCACCGATCCACGCATGATGATGAACGAAGCACCGCGGACGCCGTCGTTTTTTACCGGCAGCGAAGTGATTAAGGAAGCCGTCAAGCGCGCCAATGTCGATATTATGGTGGCCTATCCCATTACGCCCCAGAGCGAAGCAGCCGCCCTGTGCGGCGAGCTCTTTGCCGAGGGCTATATCGGCGATTATTTCCGCGGAGAGAGCGAATTTGCGGTCATGTCACAGTGCGCCGGTGCCGCCTTCGGCGGGGCCCGTGTCTTCACGACAACCGCCGGGCCGGGCACCATGCGGGCCATGGAAAACTTTCCGATGTGGGCCGGAGCCAGATTGCCGATCCAATGTATCGTGACCTGCCGTGGCATCAATTCCCCCTGTCGATCCAGCCGGACACGATCGAAATCGCCTACCTCATGAATACGGGCATGCTCGTCTGGCATGCAGAAACCGCACAAGATTTCTATGACTGGATCCTTAAAGGCTACCTCGTGTCTGAAGAGCCGGATGTGCATTTGCCCTTGGCTCTCTGTTGCGACGGCTTCTTCGTGACTCATACGAAAGACGTCGTCGGCCTGACTCCCGTCGAGATGTGCTTGCCACCTTATGATCCCTATCGTTCACCCGTTCCCTGCATGGATATGGAGTGTCCGCCGGTCCGGATGATGCGCGATCCCTTCGTGATGAAGAGCAACTACATCAGCTATGCGACGCACGCGAGTTGGCAACAGGAAGTCTGGGCCGCCGCAGAACGCTCACGCAAGCATACGATCGCCTGGTTGGACGGCCTGATCGAAACGGAAGACGTCGATGCCGACATCCTCATCGTTTCCTCGGGAACCGCCGTCTCTCAAGGACGAGAAGCCATCCGCCTGCTGGCCGATGAAGGGATTCGCGTCGGACTGGTCAAGATCAAGACCCTGCGTCCATGGCCCGACGAAGAACTTCTGGAGGCGACTAAGCATGCCTCGCACATCATCGTGCCCGAGTTCAATGTCATCGGATGGATGGCCAAGGAAATCAAAGCCACGATCCCCAACAGCGAGCGGGTCGTCGCCGGACCGCGCGTCTGCGGCGGCATGACGTTGCCGCCGGAAGTGATCGTAGAGGAAGTCAAGAAGACGATCGGGATGCGATCCGGAGTGTTGGCAGGACGCGGCGGATGAGTCTGACATACGGGCGGAACGGCGGCACAACCGTGCCCAGAAACAGGGCGATATGGAGCCGCCATTGCCGCCCGGAATACAGCATACACGACAAAGTAAGTTGACTGCGTAAGAGATGTAAACACCACCACCGCATTTGCCGGTATATAGAGAAAGCGAGGTCCCCATGAGTCTCAACTATGTGAAATTCACGCCAGGATTCGATGCCTTCATGCCGAAAGAATATCGCGACATGGTGGAGCACGGCCCCTTCGGGAAGAAAACGACCGTGTCTCAGATGGGTAACTTCAAAGAAATCCTTGAGGAGCATCCTATGTGCGCCGGCTGTGCGATGACCCTGTTCATTCGGCTCGCCATCGTGGCGTTGCCGAATCCGGAAGACACGATTACCGTCGGAACGGCAGGCTGCGGCCGGCTGGCGATTTCACAGGCGGCGATTCCCTTCGTGTACGGAAACTACGGAGATCAGAACGGCGTCGCCAGCGGATTGTCGCGCGGATTGCGGATTCGTTTCGGCGATCAGCCCAAGGATGTCGTCGTGATGGCCGGTGACGGCGGCACCGCCGACATCGGATTCCAGCAAGTCCTCCATTCCTGGTTCCGGAAGGAGCGGTTCACGACGATCATGCTGGATAATGAAGTCTATGGAAATACCGGAGGACAAGAGAGCGGCATGACGACCAGAGGGGCGGTGCTCAAGATGGCTCCGCTCGGTAAGAAATTCGAGAAAATGGACATGGCCGCCATGGCCAAAATCGCCGGCTGTGCCTATATTGCCACCGTCGTACCGAATAATCCGCGCCGAGTGGAAACCTGCATCAAAAAGGCGGTGCTCATCGCACGCGAGGTCGGTCCTACCTATATTCAGGCCTATACCTCCTGCAACATCGAGTACGCGATCCCAACCGACAAGGTCATGGAAGATGCCAAGACCGTCGAGGACGACCGGTACAAGTTTACCGAGTATGTCAGCGAGGAAGCAAAGGCTTATCTAGCCCGTCAATACGGCTACAAGGAGTTTATCCCGAAGCCGGTAGCGGCGATCACGACGGTGTAATCATATGGGTGGAAGATTCCGGGAAAGACCCACACGACGACATACCGTCAACTGACATGCGAACAGAATAGAAGATAAAAGGATTACCAGGCATACGATTCCGGCGCTGCTCCACCGGGACCGGGAAAGAGCTCATCCAGTTCCTTCAAGGTGTCACTGCTTAAGGAAAGGCTCAATGCCCGCATGCATCCCTCCAGCTGCTCCATTGTGCGAGGCCCGATAATGGGTGACGTGACTGCCCGCTGGTGCAGCAACCAGGCAAGGGCCACATTCACGGGCTTTTCACCGATCCTCGCGCACAGGCCTTCATAAGCTTCCCATTTGGGACGAGATTTGATCACCTCTTGTTTTAATTCTGCGTCCGCGCGGCGGCCGATATTGTCGGACTGCAGAACACCGGCTAACAATCCCCGTCCGAGGGGACTCCAGGGAATGAGACCAATGCCATAGGCTTCACAGGCGGGAAGGACTTCCAGCTCAATCGTGCGCTCAGTGAGGTTATAGAGGCTTTGCTCCGACACCAGGCCCAAAAAGTTACGGTGGCGTGCGGCTTCCTGAGCCTGAGCCAGGTGCCAACCGGCGAAATTGCTGCTGCCCACATACACAACTTTGCCATCCTTGACCAATTGCTCCATCGCTTGCCAAATTTCCTCCCAGGGTGTGTGCCGATCGACGTGATGCATCTGATACAGATCGATCCACTCTGTCCGCAGCCGTCGGAGACTGTCTTCGCAGGCCCGCTTGATATGTACGGCCGACAGCCTAGACTGATTCGGCCATTCCCCCATGCGACCGTAGACTTTCGTGGCCAATACCACTTTGTCCCGACGACCTCCCCCTTGTGCGAACCAGCGGCCGATAATCTGCTCCGTCCACCCCTCTCCAAGTTTCCACCCGTACACATTCGCCGTGTCGAAGAAGTTGATGCCGAGCTCCAGAGCTCGATCCATCAGGGCGAAGCTGTCCGACTCGCTCGTCTGCGGCCCAAAATTCATCGTGCCCAGACAGAACCGACTGACTTTCACTCCTGATCGGCCGAGATGTCTGTATTCCACGGCAAAATACTCTTCTATCCGACTTAATATCCCCGCCCTGTACTTCCCCCACGCCCCATGCGATCGAGGGGCAGGGCCTCGTAGCGCTGTTTGAGGTCCGGATGTTCACTGAGATAGTGCTTTACTGCCGCATCATCCGAGAATACTTCGGAGCTGCGCTTGCGATATTCTTCGAGGGTCAGATCGTGCTTCGCCAGGAGCGTCGTGAGCTTGGTATTGATGTCGGACCTCATTTCATTCATTTGTTCGGGAGACGGTCGTTGCCCCTCCCCAAAACCGGCTCCACCCTTGAAGTAGTTCGTCATCATCTCCCCGATCTCAATTCTGGCATTGACGAACTTTTCTACATCGGCTGGTTCCGCGGCACATGCCAGTCCGGCCATTACAACTACGCTCAACGAGATAGTAATCATCCTACGAAGATCCATGGTTTCGATGCCTCCTTCTCATAGGTTACACAGACATATCCTAACACGGAGACTGCTTTCCCCGACCGGTCGGTCAAGCAGGCTTCGACCGAGAAAACAGGAAAGCTCTCGCTCTAGCTCTCGCCCTCCCCATCTCCATGTGCGGACGGAATACCATAGCGTTTGCACTTTTCCCATAGCGCCTTCCGCGATAATCCCAAGATCCGTGAGGCGGTCGTGCGGCTCCCCTCGACACGTTCCAGTACGGAAACGATGTAATCCTTCTCAAAACTTTCCCGCGCGGCGGCAAGGGAGGTCAGAGCCGTCTCTTTTTTCCTTTTCCCTCCGGTCAAACCTTCACTGCAGAAGCCGCAGGATTCCTGCGGGACGCCCCCCACGTAGGGACAGGATTGAAACCCGCAGAGATCGCCCGGTTGCACCGCGGCGTGGTCTCGTCCGAGAGCCACCGCCCGCTCGATCATATTCTCCAACTCGCGAACGTTCCCCGGATACGAATAGCGGAGCAACAATTCGCGCGACGACTGGGAGAACCCCCGCAGTTGCTTGTTCAATTTGAGTGAGCATGTTTCAAGGACATGATCGGCAATCACCATAATATCTTCTTGTCGTTGTCTGAGGGGTGGAACGAGGATCGGCACGACGTTGAGCCGATAAAAGAGGTCTTCGCGGAACCGGCCCTGAGCCACCTCTTTGCGTAGGTCTTTCTGTGTGGCGCACACGAGGCGAACGTCCGTTTCGATCGGTTGATTGCTCCCGACTCGTTCGAAGGTACGCTCCTGCAGAACGCGCAAGAGTTTCACCTGCACCACGGGCGAGATTTCGCCGATTTCGTCGAGGAACAAGGTGCCTCGATTCGCCATTTCGAATCGCCCCCGGCGCTGACGCAGCGCACCCGTAAATGCGCCCTTCTCGTGGCCGAAAAGTTCCGCTTCCAACAGCGTCTCCGGCAGCGCGGCGCAGCTGACTTTGATCAGCGGATACCCTTTCCGCGCGCTGTTCTGATGCAGCGCGTTGGCGACCAGTTCCTTGCCCGTTCCGCTCTCGCCGACGATCAGGACGGTGGAATCCGTCTCCGCCACGAGTTTGATCTTGTCCAGTACCGCGCGCATCTGGCTGTTCGCCCCTAAAATGCCATTGAAGCAGAACTTGTCTTCGAGCTGGTGCTTGAGGTCCTGATTTTCCCGGCGGAGCGCGATCATGCCGTTGACCCGCTCAACGATCAGCAACAATTCGTCCATCTGAAACGGCTTCGTGACGTAATCAAACGCCCCCAGTTTCATCGCTTCAACGGCGGACTCCACCGACCCGTGTGCGGTAATCACCAGCACCTCCGTCTGTGGCTCCTTGCTTTTGGCCGTCTGAAGCACGGTCAGCCCGTCCACACCCGGCAATCGGAGGTCGGTGATCACCAAATCAAACGTCTTATCTCGAATCGCTTCGATTCCTTCCGTACCGGTAGGCACCGCCCGGACATCGCAGCCGACAGCCTCCAATGCGTCCATCATGGAAAGACGCATCAAGGGTTCATCGTCCACCAGTAAAACGGTCAACCCTCTCATGCTTCCTTCTCCGCCAAGGACCGCTCCCGGGACACGGGCAGGCACAGGGTGAACGTCGTGCCTTTTCCGACCTCGCTCTCGACCAAGATTTTTCCGCCATGCCGCTCCATGATGCCAAGATTGACCGAGAGGCCCAGCCCCGTTCCCTCCCCTTCCCCTTTAGTCGTGAAAAACGGATCGAAGACCCGGGGAAGGACGGATGCCGGAATGCCTGAGCCGGTATCGATCACCTCGACGCGGCAGATGCCCTCCGCCACGGAAGTCCTGATCGTCAACACCCCGCCGCTCTTCATGGCCTGCACGGCGTTTAAAATTAAATTCATCAAGACTTGTTCAATCATGTGCCGATCAACCATGACATACGGCAAGCCACTGCCCGGGAATGTTTCCAAACGAATCCGATTAGGAACAAACAGATGGACGGTCAGCCCCAATACCTGATCGACGATTCGGTTGATATCAGCCGGGCTGAATGCCGGTTCGTGCTGCTGCGAAAAATCGAGCAACTGTCGAACGATCTTTTGAACCCGTCGGACTCCATGTTCCATGGAGGCCCAATATTCCTCTTGACGTGCCGGAGACAGGGTTCCTTTCCGAAGGTTGTAGAGACAGTTGAGGATACCCCCCAGTGGATTGTTGATTTCATGGGCCACTCCTGCCGCCAGTTTGCCGATGGAGGCGAGTTTTTCCGCATTGCGAATCTGCCGCTCCAACTTCTTCGTCTCCGTCATGTCGCGCGCGATCCCAAGCACGCCGAGAATTTCCCCCTCGGCGCCTTGAAGAGGAGAGACGCTGACCATGACGGCACGCACCTCACCCAGCCGGGTCACGACTTCGACCTCGTACACCTGCTTGGCGCCGATATCCAACGTGTTCTTGAGGCGCCGCCCCCGATGACGACGGGAGAGGAGCGAGAGATAGGGGCGGCCGATCAAATCATCTTTGCGGTACCCCCAGGCATTGACCTTGCCGTTGACATAGGTGAACCGTTGATCCAGATCGAGCGTATAAATGACGTCGTTGGCATTCTCGAGCAGATTTTCCAAATACTGTTTGGTCTCTTCAATTTCTCTGGTGCGCTCCCTGACTTTAAGCTCCAGATCTTCACGGTATGATTGCAATTGGCGCTCGAGCTTTTTGCGGTCGGTAATATCGCGCAGCTG
>CAYXKP010000057.1:7564-26238 GCA_964465695.1 uncultured Nitrospira sp. | reverse complement strand
CACCAGAACAGGTTACTGCCGATGCCAAAGTTTGTTGATTGCGCACAAGTCCTCCATCATAAAGACAAATGCCTAAACACAGCCATCCGTATCACGGACAAGCAATGTTCATGCCCGTATTTTTAATATATAAACATTTGAAAATAAAGCGAAATATATATAAAATTTAAAAATGTTGCTGTATCAAAAAAGGCACATCTGTGTATTTCGAGAAAACAAAGAGGGAATGGAAGTTAAACCGCCATGTCAACTACAGAAGGTGGAAGCGGTAAGTTACACCTCGCCTCTTTACGATGCATTGGTTTGTGGTGAGGTCCGACGTAGACCGTTCTGAATCTTGAGCCATAGTGAAGTCATTTATTTAGTCGTTACCCGAATGAGCACGTCAACCGACGTGTTCCTTGCATAAGTTCAGCACAATAGCGTTTTCTGCTGGACTTGTATACTGCCAAATTCCTACCTCCTTACAAATTAAACCCACAACTTCTTCTAAAATTGAGGAAGGTTGCTCACATTTGCCTACAAATGCTGCCATGCCTGACATGTTGATGAAGAAACGTGCCGAAAGTGGAAAAATGATGACAAACCATGGGAGTTAAGTACTCTCATGAAAAGGCCCAGAAAGCTTTCGGGTAATGCCGACGGCCGACCGTATGCATATGCACTGGTGTGGAATAGTGGTCGAACGAAGGATAGATGATGTGTTGAGCGATTCAGTTTCCTCTATTGCACGAAGAAGCAATACCTTTCCTCCTCTTTCCATACTGCTGATGATCATGGCTATGATCGGAGAAGACGGCTGCGCCATTAAGCCTATACCGCTGACGACTGATGACGTCCAGTCACGGGTGAGTGAAGACCGGGCGGTTCTAACCAAGGATCAAGAGCCCCTCACTGGCCCTGTGGATCTCTACGAAGCGATGGCCCGGGCGCTGAAGTACAATCTCGACGCACGGGTCGAGCTGATGCACAAGATGCTGGCGCAGACGCAGCTCGACCTCTCTCACTATGCCATGCTGCCTCGCCTCGCCGCCAATGCGGGATTCGACGGTCGGAATAATTTCCCCGGCGGCGTCGCCCAATCTTTGCTCACCGGTCGGCAGGTGCTGGAACCTTTTACCTCTGCTGAACGAAACATTTTTTCCGCCGATCTTTCGCTCAGCTGGAATGTGCTGGATTTCGGTCTGTCGTATATCAGAGCGAAGCAAGCGGCGGACGATGTCTTGATTGCCGATGAAGAGCGGCGGCGCGTGGCCAATCGGGTGATACAGGATGTGAGGGTTGCGTACTGGAAAGCCGTCAGCGCCGAACGGATTCTTCCGTCCCTCAGTCGGCTGGACGAATGGGTGAAAACCGCTCTTGAGAAAGCACAAGCGGTTCAAGATGATCGGTTGAATGCGCCGCTGGTGCCCTTGCAATACAAGCTCGATCTACTCAATACGCAACGATACGTTCAACTGTTATTCCGGGAACTCAATACCGCGAAGCTTCAATTGGCGGCGCTTATCAACCTTCCTCCCGAGCAAGAGAAAGATCTGGCGCTCATGATCCCTGAACGCGAGGCGCAAACCGTGAATTTACCGTCCGATATGGCGGTATTGGAGGACCGAGCGTTGCGCGCGCGCCCCGAGTTACGGATGATCGACTACCGTCGTCGGATCAACGCGCACGAGGCCAAAGCCGCCATTCTTGAAATGTTACCCAACCTCAATCTTCAAGTCGGGGGAAATTACAGCAGCAATACCTTCCTATTCAATAACCACTGGGCGGCCTATGCGGCGAGGACAAGTTGGAATCTACTGAGCCTCCTTCGATATCCGGCTCGGGCTAAGACCATCGACGCGCAAGATAAGGTGCTCCATACGCAAAACCTGGCCTTAACCATGGCCATTATGTCGCAAGTGCATGTCAGCGTGGCGCAGGTCGCTCATGCGAAGAAAGAGGTAGCGACGGCCGCTCTTTACTACGACACCCAGTCTCAAATTGCCGAACAGACGCACGTGGCTTGGCGTACTGCTCGCTTGGGAGAACAGGCATTATTGCGGGAACGGGTAGCTCAAGTAGCGGCCCAACTGCGCTACGACGCTGTAGAAGCGGAGGCTCAAACTGCTCTGGCCTCGCTTCTGGCCGCGATTGGTGAGGATGTTGTACCCAGTAACCTGACGAAGGAACAGAGTTTGTCGGATCTTGCTGTCCAACTTCGGGCTCGATGGACCAGAAGCAAGGAGTTACTCAAGTGATTCATGACGGTCCGCTGGCGGTCGGCGGCTCTCTGGTTGGGGTATGGCTCGTTTTCTTCATTGTCCCGTCGGCGTGCGCCACTACTAAACTCGACGCGAAACCCGCAAGCAGCTCGGCGGAGCTGAGCACCATTCGGGGAGTCGTCAAGGCGACTACGCAAGCGACTTTGGCCAGCCAGGTTCAAGGCCGTATCAGTCGGCTCCCGTTCAAGGAGGGCCAGCGGTTTAAGAAAGGAGAGCTGTTGGTTCTCCTCGACTGTGCGAAGTACGAGGCGGAACTGTCGAGCGTACAAGCGGAATATCGCGCTAAGAAGAAGACCTACGAGAATAACATCCGCCTGTCCGAACATCAGGCGGTGGGGCAGCTCGAGCTTGAAGTCTCAGAGGCCGAAACCGAAAAGGCGTTGGCTGCAGTGAAGGCCGCACAAGTCAACGTCAACGGCTGTACGGTGATGGCACCATTTCCCGGGCGTGTCGTCAAGACGATTGTCAATGAACATGAAAACGTGTTCCCAAACGACCCCCTCATTAGTCTCTTGGACGACAGCCTGCTTGAGATCGAATTGATTCTGCCGTCGAAGGCGCTGGCATGGCTGAAGATCGGAACGCCATTCGAGTACGCGGTCGATGAGACCGGGGTACGCTACTCCGCCGTGGTGCAGGATATCGGCGCGAACGTGGATCCCGCCAGCCAGACGGTCAAGGTCAAAGGTCGCTTTCGTGTCAGGCCCGGACAGGTTCTTGTAGGAATGAGCGGCATAGCCTCATTTACTGAAATCCCTCGTTGACACGCCGACATGGTGTCAGTAGAAGCCACGCGCCGTAGCTCGCTTCCCAAAGACACATCATTAGTCATGCTCTTGCAGTTGGAGAGGATGGTTCGTACCGCCGGCACGCAGCACGAACTTCAATTTCTTCTGGTTAACGAAACGCGTCGGCTCATTCCCTATCGACAAGCTGTCTTGCTGATCCTGACGGTTTCTTCTTCGCCACAGTATGAAGTGCGTGCAGCCTCCAGTGTTCCTTTTGTAAATCGCGCTGCACCCCTTCTCCAATGGACCGAGCGGTTGGCGCGGTATTGGCGCCAAACAGCGACAGACCACGAAGTTCATCATGTCGCGGAAAGTAATTGTCCGACCGAACTCAAACAAGATTGGCCAGGGTTCTCCACAGGGCATGGTCTCTGGTGCCCCATGAAGCATCCGGATGGTCAGGTACTCGGCGGATTATGGTTGACGAGGGACCAGCCATGGCCTGATCACGAAGTGACGATTTTGCAACAACTCGGCGAAGCCTATGCTTATGCTTGGCGCGCGGTCGGACCATCGAAGGGCGCTCGATGGCGATGGGGGGTGACCCGGTCCATGACGTGGCTGCTGGCCGCAACGACGTTGAGCTTACTCGCCATACCAGTCCCCATGACGACGTTGGCACCTGCAAAGATCGTCGCGAAAGATCCGTTGATCGTGAGCGCTCCGATCGAAGGAGTCATTTCGGAGATGGTCGTTCCGCCTAACTCGGTTGTGGCGAAAGGGGACATATTATTTCGATACGAAGATACGACTTTCCGCAGCGACTATCAGATCGCCGAGCGGAACCTTGACGTCGCTATGGCGCAGTATCGGCGGGCCGCTCAAGGTTCGTTCGTTGAAGCGGACCACAAAGCCGATGTGCCTTTGCTGAAAGCGGAAGTGGAGTTACGTGAAACGGAACGTAACTATGCGTATGAACGATTAGCTCAGGTCGAGGTCAAAGCTGAGCAAGCGGGACTGATACTGTACACGGACAAGTCCGACTGGATCGGAAAGCCGGTTGTGATTGGTCAACGCATCATGGAATTGGCGGACACCCGGCAACTGGAAGTCCGGATCGACCTTCCCGTAGGAGATGCCATCGTGCTTCGAGAAGGCGCACAGGTGGCACTGTTTCTGAATGCCAATCCCTTCTCAAGCGTCCGTGCCATCCTGACCCATGCGAGTTACCATGCGGAGGTCCTTCCGAACAATACGCTCGCCTACCGCGTGACGGCGGAGCTCGAACGGGGAGCATCGGAGTTCCGTATCGGCTGGCAGGGGAGCGCCAGGATTTACGGGCAGCAGGTGACACTGTTCACGTACCTCTTCCGACGCCCAATTTCGGCAATCAGACCCTGGGTCGGCCTATGACGCCGCCGATGCCTCAAGAGGGTGATGTCATGCTTCCGCCGTTGCGCGAGGATCTTCAACTCGTCCCGGGGGCTTCAGCCGCTGACGGCTCGCCGACATGGGTGCTCGTCGATCAGCTTCGTGGAAAGTATTTCCAGATCGGCTGGGTAGCCTATCAGATGCTGTCGCGTTGGCATGTTCGGTCGGCGGAGGAAATGGTGTCGGCGATTCATTCGGAGACCACTTGTCGTGCTACTCGAAAAGATATCGATGATTTTCTGCGGTTTTTGTATGGTAACCATCTCGTGCGCGACCGGCTTCGGGGAGGGTATCGAGCGTATGTCGCGCAAGCAGAAGCCGCCAAGCCGCAATGGCTGATGTGGTTGATACACCATTATTTGTTTTTTCAGATTCCATTGGTTCGGCCCGATCGATTTCTTCGAGCCACGCTTCCATTTGTAGAAAGATTCTTTGCAAGGTCGACGGCGTGGATCATTGTGCTTGTCGGGCTGACGGGCGTCTATCTCACCTCGCGTCAGTGGGACGCTTTTATGGCCACCTTGCCGCATTTTTTTACACCGCACGGCTTTGCGCTCTGCATCTTAAGCCTGGTCGTCGTCAAAGTCTTCCATGAGCTGGGACATGCCTATACCGCAACACGCTATGGGTGCCGTATTACGACGATGGGTATCGCTCTGATCTTGATGGTGCCGATGCTCTATTCGGACACCTCCGATGCATGGAAATTATCCTCTCGTCGTCAGCGTGCCGCCATCGGAGCCGCCGGCATGATAGTCGAATGTTCGCTGGCGGCGTTGGCGATTTGTGCATGGAACTTTCTTGACGACGGCATCGCGAGGAGCCTGGCGTTTATCATAGCCACGACGAGTTTGTTGCTGGGAGTGGCGATCAATCTGAATCCCTTCATGCGGTTCGATGGGTACTATGTCCTGTCGGACTTGCTGGGTTTTCCCAATTTGCACGATCGCGCCTTTGCATTCGGTCAGTGGCAGCTCAGGCGGCTCTTATTCGGCCTTGAAACGCCGGTCCCTGAGCCGATTTCGGACGGCCGACGCCGTTTCTTGATTGCTTTTGCGTGGGCTACGTGGATGTATCGTTTTCTAGTGTTTATGGGGATTGCTGTCCTCGTTTATCACTTCTTTTTCAAATTACTGGGGCTCATCTTGTTTGCGGTGGAAATCGGTTGGTTCATTTTGTTTCCAGTCGCGCGCGAACTTCAAGTTTGGTGGACGTTACGGGGAGCGATTTGCAGGCAAAGACGAGTGTGGGTTTCAGGTGGGGTCGTGGTCGCTATGATGGCCGTTTTCTTCGTTCCCTGGTCGAATCGGATCAGCCTTCCAGCGGTGTTGGAATCGACGCCGCATGCGACGATTTATGCACCGGTGCCCGGGAGAATCGTCGAGCTCGGGGTAAAAGAAGGCCGCCAGGTGAAACGGGGTGACACGGTAGTCACATTAGAGTCACCGGTGCTTGAAAAAGATGTGGCGGTGACACGTAAGCGAATCGAGGTCGAGAGTTTGAAAGGCAGGCGTGAGACACTGGATCAACAAGAACTGGGGAAACGCCAAGTGACGTTGGAAGCTCTAAGGGCTCGTCTCTCACAGCTCGAAGGTCTCATGCGGCAACAGCAGAATCTGTCACTCACTGCTCCGATCTCAGGGATGGTGACCGATCGGGTTGAGGCTCTACACGTTGGGCGATGGATCAATAAAGAATTGCCGCTCGCTTATCTGGTCGATACGGCGGGAGAAGAACTCCACGCGCTGGCACCTGAAAACGACGTCGACTACCTTCTCCCAGGCCAGTCAGCTCGGTTTATTCCTGAAGGAGTAGAACGGTCGAGCTTGAAGGCACAAGTCGTTGAGATCCGGGATATGGATGAAAGCAACTTCACCGTTCCCTACCTCGCCTCACTCTATGGCGGTGCTGTCCCGGTTCGAGAAGATGCTGATCGTAAGTTGAGACCGGAAACCTCGGTGTATCGTGTCACGCTCCGTCTCACCGAATCATCTCCTCGATGGAATCAAGCGGTGCGAGGAACCGTGCTGGTGGAAGGCCCACGAATCAGCCTAGCCCGACGAACCTGGGAGAATGGGATTCGCCTCCTCATACGGGAAAGCGGTATTTAGGCAACCGCTTCGCCGCAACGCCCTGTACCCAAAAGGCCGCCCGAGAAAGGGCCTCTAAAGTCCATTGGGCAGCTCTCTCGACATTCTTTAGATGAAAGGTTCCTAAACTTGTAAGAAGGGAGAAATTGCTTCGTAGAGCGGTATCGGCTTGCTAAATTCATGGACAGTCGAAAGTTCACTTCAAGGCCGACGGCTGCCTACGGAACATCTCTTATGAAGCATCCGCTTACACCTGTGAATACCACCCTACCTACAGGTAGTGCCTCATGGCTTGCGCTCGAACCGCGAATCCTGTTCGATGGCGCGGCGGCGGCAACAGTGGACAGCCTCGCTACCGAACAACTCACGCAGAGCCAGGCTGAAGACTCATTGTCAGCTGCCAATACGACACCTCTTGGACCATCCTCCTCGGCCCCCACAGGGGAGCCGAAATTCAACTCCAGCGACCAGGCCCTATTCGATGCGTTGGCAGCCTACGATGTCTCCGCTGCCCGCCAGGAAATTGTGTTTGTGTCACCCAGCGTTCGCGACTACGAGGAACTTTTGGACGGCATGAGTTCCAACGTCGAAGTAGTTATGCTGGACCCCGCGCGGGACGGCGTGGAGCAGATGGCTGCGGTCTTGGCCGGTCGCAGCGGCTTTGACGCTATTCACATTATCTCCCATGGAGCGCAGGCTGAATTGACCCTGGGAACAGCGCGGCTGACGCTGGAGTCCATGAACGACGTCTATGCCGATCACCTTGCGGCAATCGGCCAAGCCCTCAGCGAGCAGGCCGATCTGCTGATCTATGGCTGTAACTTCGGAGACGGTGATCTCGGCCGGCAGGCAGCTAGTCGTTTGGCAGAGCTGACAGAAGCGGACGTGGCGGCCAGCACTGACAATACCGGCCACGCAGATTTGGGCGGTGATTGGGATTTGGAGCATCGCGAAGGCAATATCGACACTGCTGTCGTGCTGTCGGATCGAGCGACAGACAAGTGGATGGGACTCCTGGCGGAAAATATTCTCGAATCGTATGAGCCGGCCTTTGCCAGCATGGGTGACCAAGCCTATGAGGTCAAGTCGGACCAGGCTTGGGGTCAGACATTCAGTTACGACAGTCCGGGCGCCTCCTATACCGTCAATCGAATAGGGGTTGTGCTCTATCAAAACTTCGCGGCTTTTCCGCAGGTCATCACCGTATCCCTACGGTCGAGTTGGACCGGTGCAGTGATAGCAAGCGGCCAAATCTCAAGCACGAGCCTCGGAACGACCGAGGCATGGGTTCATATTGACTTAAACACGCCAGCAACCCTTACCGACAACAGCACCTATTACATCAGGGTTGATTCAAATCTCCCTTCCGGAAGAGTGTACGTCGGAGTCCACGACTCCGGCGTCTATGGCAACGGAGACCTTATCAATACGAGCGGTGTCCCCGAAACGCCGAAAGACATGGCTTTTCGGATCATCGAAACCACTGCAAACGCCAGCCCGGTTATCTCCGGTCTTTCCGGCGATAATGTGGCCTATGCAGAAGGGGACGGTGTGGTCGTGATTGATCAGGGTATGGCGGCCACAGTTTCGGATGCCGATTCATCCGACTTCGACAGCGGCACGTTGACGGTGTCCTTTGCGGCTGGGAGCGACGCGGCGGAGGATGTGCTCGCGATCCGAAACCAAGGCACCGCGATCGGCCAGATTGGAGTTTCAGGCAATACGGTGACCTATGGTGGCATGGCGATCGGAAGCTTTGCGGGCGGTGCCGGGGGCAGCAATTTAGTAGTCACATTGAACGCCAACGCCACTCCTGCGGCGGCGCAAGCTCTGGTTCAAAACATTACCTATGAGAACACGGACACGGACAATCCAACCACCGGGGCGCGGACCGTCCGCTTCATCCTAACCGACGGTGACGGAGGCAGCAGCGGCAGTCACGATACCACTGTCACCGTCAGCGGAGTGAACGACGCGCCGGTCAACACGGTGCCGGGTCCCCAGACGGTTGCCGAAGATACGGCACTGGCGCTGGCCGGGGTGAGCGTCGTCGACGTGGACGGCAATTTGAGCACGGTGCAGCTGGCGGTGGCGAACGGGACGGTGACGGTGACGCTGCAGGGCGGGGCCACGATCAGTTCGGGGGCGAATGGAACGAGCACGTTAACGGTGAGCGGCAGTCTGGCCGACATCAATGCGACGTTGGCGACATTGATCTATCAAGGTGTGCTCAATTATGTAGGCCCGGACACGTTGACGATGACGAGCACCGACAGCAACGCGGTGACGGATGTGGATACAGCGGCGCTCACGGTAACGGCGGTCAATGATGCGCCCGCAGGGGCTCCGAGCGTGACCGGGACTCCGACCGAAGATCAGGTTCTGTCCGCAGACACCAGCACGATCAGTGATGCCGACGGTCTGGGGAGCTTTAATTATCAGTGGCAGCGCAACGGGGTGAACATTGCGGGGGCCACGGCGGGCACTTACCTGCTGGACGACGCGGATGTGGGCACGAACATCCGTGTGGTGGTGAGCTACACCGATGTCCAAGGGACTGCCGAGAGTCTAACCACCGCCGCGGTGGGGCCAGTCGCTAACGTGAACGATGCACCGGTCATCACCAGTAACGGTGGCGGGGCCGCAGCTTCTCCCAGCATGGCTGAGAACCAAACCGTTGCGACCACCATGGTCAGTGCTGATATCGATGGAGGTACCGCCGTCTATTCGATTGTGGGGGGGGCCGATGCCGCGTTGTTCGCGATCGATGCGGCAACCGGAGCGCTGACGTTCAACGCCGCGCCAGATTTTGAAGTACCCACTGATGCAGGGGCGAACAATGTCTACGACGTCACCGTGCAAGTCGCCGACGGCAACGGCGGTGTCGATGTTCAGGCCCTCAGCATCACCGTCATAGATGTTGTGGAAGGTATCCCCTCAACCGCATTTCCTCCGACAGTTCCCCCAAGCCTCGTGTCTCCGCCACCCACCTCTTTGCCTGGACGACCTGATCCTCCTGGTAATTCGCCTTCATTGCCGCTCGTGGATGTCTCTGCCTTAGATAACCCGCAGCAGATTTCCGAGGCTCCTATTGCTGTTTTTCTGGATAGAATTGATCCAGTGGAAACCGTTGCGCCGGTTTCCGAAGTCTCAGGTACTTCCACTGCAAAGAACAAAAACATAGCAGCCCTCTCAGCTTTGCACATGGGCGGACCAAGAGGCTTTGCCGATGATAAAGTTGCTTCGCTCGTATACAAATCCAGTGAAAAGATACCGATGGCCTTTAACGGGCAAACCACCGAGAGGGAGCCTGTACCGCTGAGTGAGGCCTTTCGCAGGGCGCTTGGCCTCGTGGAGGGAGATCTACGAAGATCCATAGACGACTCAGAGAGGCACCAGCAATTCTTGATTCGTGCGGCTAACATCGGAGGAATCACCCTCACGGCCGGAGTCATCACCTGGTTGCTACGCAGCGGATTTTTGCTGACCAGCTTGGCTGCTACCATGCCTGCGTGGCGGCATTTTGATCCGCTTCCTGTCGTTCTCGTCAGCGATCGAAAGCGGCGCCAACGTAAGGTAGATATGGCCGCTGCCGCCGATAAAGAACACAAGCAGTTCCGTGGGCTCAAAGAACTTCTCGATAAGACAGGGGTCGATAAGGGGTCCCACGGTAAGGGCAGGGCGACATGAGGAGATTCGGCCCGCTTGCATGGATCAGCTTCAGCCTGACGTCCCTGACTGTGGGTATATTGCTAGCGGGCGACACATTGATCGGATTATCCTCTGGTTCGCTTAATGGCACCGTAGAGTATAGAAAAACCCTCGCCGAAGCTCTCGCAGTTCAGTACTCCCATCTCGCTGAGCGGAATCATTCCGACACCATCCAAGTCGGCTTGGCCCTCCTCATTGAGCGGAACCCCCAGATCATGTCGGCCGCCATTCAACTGGCCTCCGGCGCGACATTCGCCCAGGCCGGAGATCACCGGCAGCATTGGATCCAGCAGGAGGACGGTCGCTCTTCGATCGATCACGTCCAAGTCCCGATTTTCAACGGTGAGGCGTTGTGGGGAACGCTGCAAGTTGCCTTTCAGCCTGTTGCCGAATCAGGAAGCCCATGGTCCCTTGTTCATCCCTGGAGCCGGTTTATCCTGTTCGTCGCTTGTGTGGGGTTCATCAGCTATCTGTTGTTCATCAAGCGCACTCTCCGCCACTTGGATCCCTCGGCTGTGATTCCGCCGCGAGTCAAGCACGCATTGGACGTATTGGCACAAGGGGTCGTGATGCTGGATCAAGAAGGTTCCATCGTTCTTGCCAATACCGCATTCGCCAAGCGGGCGGGCTTGCCGTTGGAGGATCTGATCGGTTCGACCTTGTCTCAACTGGCGTGGGCTTCCGTCACTCCTTCCAATGAGGCGTTAGGCGAACCCTGGATAGCGGCGCTGACCAACGGAAAAACGCAGACGGATGTGCGGATGGTGATGACCGATCCGACCGGCAAGTCTTGGCACTTCATCGTCAGCAGTGCCCCGATCCTCGACGAGAAACAGCGTCTGCGAGGCGCAGTGGTATCGTTTGATGATGTTACGGAGCTGGAAGAAGCGAATGCAGCACTCAGCAACGCAGTAAAGGAATTGGAACGATCTCAGGCGCAAATCATCAATCAAAATTCCGAGCTCGAGCACACCAACCAGTCGCTTGTAGTTGAAATGGCCGAGCGAAAGAAGGCCGAATCGGAGCGCGAGGCGCTAAACCGCCGTCTGCAGGAAGCGTCCAGGCGTATCGGCATGGCGGAAGTGGCCGCCTCCGTTCTGCATAATGTGGGAAATGTGTTGAATAGCGTGAATGTGTCGGTCGGCCTCATTCACAAAGTCCTTGAGCGAACCCCTATCGATAAGGTTGGCCGTATCGGACAAATGGTCCAAGATCACATACACGACCTGAGCAGCTATCTGGCTCAAGATGAGAAAGGCAAACAAATTCCGTCCTATCTGGTGAAACTCGCCACCCAGGTCAGCACAAATTTCACCGGCATCAATAAGGAGCTCGACTCGCTGGATCACAACATCGAGCATATTCGGCGGATCATTATGGCTCAACAAGGCCACGCCAAGACCCAGATTCTCATGGAACAGATTCAGTTGGCGGATGTCATCGAACAGGCCCTGGCCATTAATCGGGACAGTCTGGAAAAGGCCGGCATCAGAATCGTCCGCGAATATGCAGAGCTGCCGGCTACGATGTGTGACCGACATCAGGTCCTTCAGATAATGGTCAATCTAGTCAATAATGCGATCAACGCCATGAAGGCCGTGCCTGGTCGCGCTCATCGTCTGACGGTGAAGATCGGATACCATTCCGAAAGCCGGGAACGAGTACTGGTTCAGGTGCATGACACAGGCATGGGCATCACACCGGACAATTTCAAGCGCTTATTTACACAAGGCTTTACCACCCGCCCGGAAGGGCAAGGTTTAGGCCTACACAGCTCATCGTTGGCAGCCAAGCTGTTAGGAGGGGCCCTATCTGCGGCGAGCGAAGGCGAGGGGCGGGGGGCCACCTTTACGCTCGATTTACCGCTTGCTCAAGCCACCCTGGCGGCGTGAAAGCCCGAAACGGAGGAACCATGCTCAAAGAGATGCACAATATCACTTGCGACAACCGCCGAATCCTCATCATCGACGATAACCTCTCCATCCACGAGGATTACCGAAAGGTTCTGGCCGCCAATCCCACTTCTCTCGAGCTTGATCAGGCGGGAGCCTCCCTGTTCGATGAAACGCCGGTCGTCGTTCAAAGTCATGCTTTCGAATTGAGCTTTGCCGACCAGGGACAAACAGGTTTTCACATGGTGGAGCGGGCTGTTGCCGAAGGGACTCCATACGCCGTGGCCTTCGTCGATATGCGTATGCCGCCCGGTTGGGACGGTCTCGTGACCATTGAGCAGATCTGGAAGGCTGATCCCAATGTCCAGGTGGTGATTTGCACCGCATTTTCCGACCATCCGTGGCATGAAATTGCCGCCCGACTCGGAAAAACGGACCGGCTGCTGATCCTTCGTAAACCGTTCGATGCGGTGGAAGTGGAGCAGTTGGCCGTCTCCTTAACGTGTAAATGGGAGTTAGCCAAACGGGCACGACTGCGTATCGACTGCATCAATGGACTCGTCGACCTTCGGTACAAAGAATTGCTGCAAACGAATGCACAACTCGAAAGGGAGGTAGCCAGTCGTACGGCGGCCTTGTCGAGTCGCAATGAACAGTTTCAACTGCTGAACGAGCAGCTTCAACAATTTGTGGGAGAATTGCGCCGAATGGTCAATGCACCAAACGACGCGAAGTGAGCGCATGCGAGTTTCTCCGCATGAGTCGAGTGAATCGCCCCCAACCCTCTACTATCGACACTTCACTCAGTGATACGATGGACAGCTACGTGGCGAATCGCCGGAAGGAAGTGAACCGTCGGCCTGCCCCTGTGGCGATATGCGTAGTCACAAATTGGAGGAATTGGTCGGTAGGAAGAGGATGGCTGACGATAAATCCTTGAACCTCCTCGCAACCGTGCTCGCGAAGAAAGTCGAGCTGGTCCTGCGTCTCAACACCTTCGGCAAGAATGCGAAGGCCAAGGCTGCGTGCCATTGAAATCACCGTTCGAATGATCGCAACGTCCCGCTCATTCCCCGGGATGTTTTGAACGAACGACTGATCGATTTTTAATGCAGTGATGGGATACTGCTGCAGATGACGCAATGAGGAGAAACCGGTTCCGAAATCGTCGAGGGAAAGCTGCACACCGAGAGCCCGCAAGCCATGAAGTGTCGTGATGGTGCGTTCGGGATCCTTGAACAAAATCATTTCCGTCAGTTCTAAATCAAGTAATTCAGGTGCAAATTTCGTTTCAGCCAGCACGTTAGCGACTGTCTTGATCAGGTTGGTGTCATGGAACTGTGAATCAGATAAATTCACACCGAGCTGAATAGATGTATGGCCGACCGCCGCCCAACTTCTGGCCTGTGTGCACGCTGCTCGGAGCACTAATTCGCCTATCGTGGCTCCCAGTCCGATTTCTTCGACAATCTGGAGGAATTTCCCCGGAGCCAACATGCCCAGCAGCGGATGGTGCCAACGGAGCAAAGCTTCAGCCTTGACAATTGCACCGGTGCGAAGATCGACCAGCGGTTGAAAATATACCTTAAGCTCGCCACGGTCCTGTGCGCGCCGCAGATCGGTCTCCATCACGAAGCGTTGCTCAGCCTGCTCATTCATTGAGGCGGAGTAGAACTTGTATCCGTTGCGGCCGAGGGATTTGACCGAATACATCGCCGTATCCGCGTTTCTCAGTAGCGCATCCAAGCAGAGACCATCCGAGGGGAAGCAGGCGATGCCGATGGTCGCAGTCACGAATACGTCATGTTGCCCTAAGTGGAATGGCTCCGCCAATTCACACTTGATTCGTTGTGCCACGCGCCCGGCATCTTGGGGATGAGTCAAATTATTGAGCAAGACGATAAATTCGTCGCCGCCCAGACGCGCTAAAAGCGATTGGGACTCTGAATCGGTGTTCCGAGCGACCGAATCGCTCAATCTCACACATTTCTTGAGTCGCTCCGCCACTTCTTGGAGCAGATGATCGCCAACCTCATGGCCCAGCGTGTCATTGACGACTTTGAAGCGATCCAGATCCATATAAAGGATGGCTACAATGGCTTGATGACGCTGCGCATAGGCTAAGGCTTGAGTGACTCGATCCTTGAAAAGGTGGCGATTCGCAAGGCCGGTCAAGCTGTCATAGTAGGCGAGAGAATGGATTTTCTCCTCCGCCTGCTTCCGGTTCGTGATGTCTTGGATAGTGGCCGCCAGGCCTTCGACGCCGTATACATCATCGCGCACAGGTCTGATTTGACTTTCGACGACCAGCTGAGCGCCGTCGGGTAGGACGATGCGATATTCAGTACGACAGTGCTGTTCCTTTTCGAGGCTCTCATGAAATGATTTGAGAACGACGCCTCTATCATCACAGTGGATCAGTTCAAGAAGACCGGTAAGAGTCTTTGGAAAGTGCTCCGGTCTCCTTCCGAAGATACGGGCGACCTGCTCCGTGCTTTGCAGCGCATCCGAACGAGGATCCCATTGCCAGGAACCAAAGCCCGCAATGGATTGAGCGTAACTCAGCCGCGCGGCTCTTTTTGCCATAGCGAGGAAGGCCTCACTGGCACGCAATAAAGATTTAACACGCTGTGCCAGGATGAGAGGATGAACGGGTTTGATCATGATATCCGAGGCGCCTGCTTCGAAGCCACGCGCGATGGAATCCGGATCATCGCCGGCTACAAGCATGAGGATAGGAACCTGAGCTCCACCGGGCATTTTGCGCAATGCAGTGCAAGTCTCGATCCCACCCGTGCCGGATATAACCAGATCGAGGATGACGGTATGCGGCTGCGCGCTATGAAACAGTTCGAGGGCGCACACACCGTCTACGGCTTCTACGACCCGGAAATCCGCCGATTCCAAACATGTACGAATCATCGCCTGTTCCAATGGATCACCAGTGGCAATGAGAACCACGGACTGAGAATCAGCAGGATCGTTGGGATTCATTGTTCCGTAACGTTTCCCTTGTGAGGGGCTTTTCTATTGCAACATATCAGCAAACACGATGTATCAATATGAAAAACGCCGTTTGCGCGTTGTTTCGTGCAGGTGAGAAGCGTTATCGCGTTCTTGAGAAGAGCGAGGAAAAGATCAGTGCAATAATCCTATAGCGAAAGGGTGGAAAACCCTGACTATCAAAATCTATCCGAGGCGCTCATCGGTGTGCATTAGGCAGGGACCCTTTGCCGTCTGAGCCCCATCTGCCTTCACTCAATAAGTGTATAATGACAAGGGATGACACGCCTTTTGAGTCATTTCCAGTCTTCCGTCGGGAGTAAGGTGGTGACCGCCCTGACCGGTCTGGGCTTGGTCATCTATGTCATTTTCCACATGTTGGGGAATCTTCAAGTATTCGAAGGCCCTCATGCGCTCAATAGCTATGCAGCGTTTCTCCGTGACATGCCGATCATGCTATGGACGGCCCGCATCGGGTTGCTGAGCATCGCGGCTCTTCATATCGGGCTCGCCGTTCAGCTGAGCTTGCGAAATCGTCGTGCCCGCCCCGTCGCGTATGCAGCCCACCACTATCGCCAGGCGTCATTTGCTTCCAGAACGATGGCGGTATCCGGTACGGTGCTGTTGCTCTTCGTCGTATTCCATCTGCTGCATTTGACGGCGGGCCTCATCGATCCTTTGCCATCCGATCGCGTCGACCTGGAAGGCCATCGCGATGTCTACGGCAAGCTGATTCATGCGTTTCAGAATCCATTCATCGTAGGGCTCTATCTTGCCGGGCAGTTGGGGCTCGGTTTGCATCTGAGCCATGCCGTCTCCAGCAGCTTACAGACCCTCGGGTTCGAACATGCGGCCCTGAATCGACTCATCAAGGCCGCCGGTCCTTCGGTGGCCCTGGTGGTCGTGCTCGGCAATCTTGCCATAGTTCTAGCCATCTTTTTAGGGATCGTAGGAAGGTGATGAAGCTGGATCCAAAAATTCCTCCCGGCCCGTTGGAAACCAAGTGGGACAGGCGACGATTCAGCGAAAAGCTGGTGAGTCCGCATAACAAGCGGAAAATCCGGATCATCGTGGTCGGTACCGGTCTAGCGGGAGCCAGCGCGGCTTCGACCTTGGGACAGCTCGGCTACCAGGTGGAGTGCTTTTGTTTTCAGGATAGCCCGCGTCGCGCCCACAGCATTGCGGCACAGGGGGGCATCAACGCCGCCAAGAATTATCAGGACGACGGTGACAGTATCGGTCGTCTGTTCTACGACACGATCAAGGGTGGAGACTTTCGCTCGCGAGAGGCGAGCGTCTATCGGCTCGCTCAGGTGAGTACGCAGATCATCGATCAATGCGTGGCCCTCGGCGTTCCGTTCGCCCGAGAGTATGGCGGACAGTTGGCGAACCGGTCGTTCGGAGGCGTCCAGGTTTCGCGTACGTTCTACTGTCGGGGGCAGACAGGGCAGCAGCTTCTGTTGGGCGCCTACGCGGCTCTTTGCTGGCAGATCGAGCGGGGGCAAGTCACCATGCACCCGCGCACTGAAATGCTTGATCTCATCGTCGTCGACGGCCAAGCTCGGGGGATCGTCGTGCGCGATTTGGTGTCCGGACATATGAAGGCCCATACCGCTCATGCCGTGGTTCTCGCGACAGGCGGGTACAGCAATGTGTTCTATCTGTCGACCAACGCGAGCGGCAGCAACGTGACCGCTACCTACCGGGCCTGGAAACAGGGGGCTGCCTTTGCCAATCCCTGTTTCACGCAGATCCATCCGACCGCGATTCCCCCCGGTGGCTTCCATCAAGCGAAGCTGACCCTCATGTCCGAATCGCTTCGTAACGACGGGCGACTCTGGGTGCCGAAGACGGCGTCGGATCACCGAACTCCCGAAGATATTCCTGCCGCGGATCGCGATTATTTTCTGGAGCGCCGGTATCCGCGTTTCGGTAATCTTGCGCCGCGGGATATCGCCTCTCGCGCCGTCAAGGCCGTCTGTGATGAAGGCCGCGGCGTCGGGCCGGGCGGTCATGGCGTCTATTTGGATTTTGCCGACGCGATTGAGCAACAAGGGCTTGACGTGGTCCAGGAGCGATACGGGAACCTTTTCGACATGTATCGCCGGATCACAGGGGAAAACGCCTACCAAGTTCCGATGCGGATTTATCCGGCGCCGCACTATACGATGGGCGGCCTCTGGGTGGATTATAACCTCATGAGCACCATCCCGGGGCTTTTCGTGGTCGGCGAAGCCAACTTCGCGGACCACGGCGCCAATCGGCTTGGCGCGAGCTCCTTGATGCAGGGGCTTGCCGACGGCTATTTCATCCTGCCCTATACGATCGGACACTATCTTGCCACGGCGAAGCTCTTGCCGGTAGGGGAAGATCACCGGGAATCTCGCGCAGCCCTTCAGCGCGCCACAAGCAGAATCAGATGCCTTCTGGATGCCAAGGGACGTCGAACGGCTGCGTCCTTTCATCGGGAACTCGGTCAACTTTTGTGGAACCACTGCGGCATGTCGCGCAATGAAGCGGGGCTCAATGTCGCGTTGAAATCCATCCCGGCACTGCGGGAGGAATTTTGGCGGGATGTCGTGATTCCCGGATCAGGAGAAGCCTTCAACCAAGAGCTGGAGTATGCGGGGCGAGTGGCGGATTATCTGGAATTCGCCGATCTGCTCTGTCACGACGCGTTACATCGGGAAGAATCATGCGGAGCACATTTTCGTGAAGAATACCAGACGGACGACGGTGAGCCGAAGCGTGACGACACGCGCTTCGCACATGTTGCCGCATGGGAGTACCGGGTAGGAGAATCACCCATCTTGCATAGGGAGCCTCTGACCTTCGAATTCGTCCAACCCACGGCGAGAAGTTATCAGTGATGGGCGGCTCGGTAGAGCGAGGGTCAGGGGAGCGGAGCCGGACACATCATGAAATTCACGTTGAAGATATGGCGCCAGAACGGCCCGGCAGAGCAAGGCCGGTTCGTGACGTATGAGGCTCATGACGTGAGCCCCGATACGTCGTTCTTGGAAATGCTCGACAGCGTGAATCAGGAACTGATCGCCGACGGCGAAGAGCCGGTGGCCTTTGAACAGGATTGTCGTGAAGGCATTTGTGGAAGCTGCTCGCTGGTGATTAACGGCATCCCGCACGGTCCGGACCAAGGTATCACCACCTGTCAGTTGTACATGCGGCGGTTTCCCGATAGGGCCTTCATTACGATCGAGCCATGGCGCGCGCGGGCCTTTCCGATCATCAAGGATCTGGTGGTGGACCGAGGAGCATTGGATCGAATCATGCAAGCCGGGGGTTATATCTCGGTGAATACCGGCGGAGCGGTAGATGGGAACGTCCTGCTGATAGGAAAAGATCAGGCCGAAACGGCGATGGACGCCGCATCCTGTATCGCTTGCGGTGCCTGTGTGGCCGCCTGTAAAAATGCCTCGGCCATGCTCTTTGTCGCGGCTAAAGTGTCCCACTTGGCGATCTTGCCGCAAGGAAAGCCCGAACGAACACGCCGTGTGCGAACGATGCTCGAAGCCATGGATCGGGAAGGGTTCGGCT
>CAYXKP010000057.1:0-7554 GCA_964465695.1 uncultured Nitrospira sp. | reverse complement strand
TTCGGCTCGTGCGGGAATAAGAATGAGTGCGAGGCGGTCTGTCCCAAACGCATCAGCACCCGTTTCATCGCCACTCTCAATCGTGAATATCTCCAAGCCGGCGTCGTCGAATCCGGTCTTCCTGCCTCACCGGAATTGCCCCATGCAGAGGCTGACTAGCGGGTGCATTGGCGGCCGGGTCTCACATCATCTTTTAACCAGGCGCGATTCCGGGTATTCAGTGGCCGACCTCTCATCGATCTCTCATGGTGCCAACGGCTGTTGGAAGCCGATTGTCGTCAGATGGCAATCAGCTTGACTGTGAAAGAAAGGCCTTTATAGTGCGGTCAGAGGCTGATCGTTGATGTCGGATAGGCGGAAGATTCCACCCAAACGAGTTAGCGGATGACTTGTCCGCGGTGTCATGAGGACGGTGTCTTGCAAGCGCGACCACGGACTCCGCGTGAACTGGTTGCAGCGCTGGTTCGGATTGTTCCCTTCCAATGCCGACACTGCTGCCACCGCTTTCTCGCCCGTCGCGTGAGACCGGCGGGGAGTTCTCCGGCAGTCGAGCGCCGGGAACACCTCCGAATACCTGTTCGTCTCTATCTGTCGTTTTCCGGGGGAAAGGTCAGGGGAGAGGGTACTGTGCTGGACATCTCGCTGGGCGGGTGCATCATCAAGAGCGAGACCCATGTGCGCATCGACGATATTTTTTACCTGGAGATCATCATCGCCGAGGATGAAGCTCCCCTCGAGGTCGCTGCCATGGTGCGGTCGGTGACTGCCCGCGGCATCGCTTTCAAATTTCTCCGCAAAGCCAAGGAGAACAAACGTCTTTTGACCTTCATCCAATCACATTCCGGCTCCACTTCCAGCATCCTCTCCAAGGCCGCCGAGCCGACCGTCGTCGGGTAAGTTCGATCTTCCGGCTAAGTAGGCGTCTCCCAGGCAGACGGCAACGGATAGTCATTGATCAGACGGTCATGTTCGGCCATATCGTACGGTTCGATGGTTAAATCGTTTCGATCCAGCGGTTCCGTGCAGGCTGAAGAGGAAAGCACATCGATCAACGCCTGTGCCTGGTCCTTTGTCGAAAATCGACAGAGCCCGTGTTCCGGCATGCCTGACGACGGGTGCCAGAAGGCCAGGTCGATCGCGCTGCCTTGAAAGATCCCAAGGGTGCGGTGTCGTACTTGAAACCCGCCAGGTTCGTGAATCGGTCGCTCTCGAGCCATAGGTCTCTTGACCGTCATATCTTAATGATTATGCCCATGGTAGCATGATCCAAGACGTGGGGACACTGCGTCGTGCGCGACTGACGAAGGAGGGAACGATGGTGCGTACGTGGCGAAAGATGGCGATGATCACCATGGCGATGATCAGTGTGTGGACCGTGTCCGGCTGTGGGTACAACGACCTCCAAGGCTTGGACGAAGATACGAAGGCCGCGTGGAGCGAAGTGATCAATCAATACCAACGCCGTGCCGACCTTATTCCCAACCTCGTTGCCACAGTCAAAGGATATGCCGCTCATGAAAAGGAAACACTGGAGAGTGTCGTAAACGCCCGAGCCAAGGCGACGGGGCTACAAGTGACGCCCGAGATGCTGAAGGACCCAGCCGCATTCGAAGCATTTCAAAAAGCCCAAGCCGGGCTGACATCTGCGTTAGGCCGACTCATTGCCATCGCGGAAAATTATCCCAATCTCAAGGCCGATCAAAACTTCAGAGATCTCCAAAGCCAGCTGGAGGGAACGGAAAACCGGATCACGGTGGCTCGCAAGCGGTACATCGATCGAGTCGCCGAGTACAACAAGATGGTCCGATATTTCCCCACCAACCTCACGGCAAAGTTTCTGCTGCACCTGGAGGAGCGTCCCAACTTTACGGTCGCCGATGAGAACGCCGTGGCGAAGCCGCCCGAAGTGAAATTCTGAGAACAGTTGAGGATCGGGTCGAGGTGGAGACTGTGGATCGAAAGCAAGCAGTCCCAGTTCGCCGAAGGTTTGCCGCGTGTGTGATCTCCGCTTTAACCTTGACCGCAGCCTCTCACGCATCGGCCCTCGATGTTCCCCCCTTGAGCGGGCGAGTCGTCGATCTTGCCCATGTCTTGCCGAGAGTCACAATTGAATCGCTGACGGCTCAACTGGCGGCACATGAAGCGCAGTCGAGTAATCAAATTGCCGTCCTCACCATTCCCTCCCTCGAAGGAGAATCTCTGGAAGAATTCTCCCACCGTGTCGCGACGACCTGGAAGCTCGGGCAAAAGGGTACCGACAACGGCGTGCTGTTGTTGGTGGCCATCGGAGAGCGCAAGGTCCGCATTGAAGTTGGATACGGCTTAGAGGGCGTCTTGACCGACATTCGGTCCGCGCAGATCATCAGAAATGAGATCGTTCCTCGGTTTCGCGCCGGCGATATGCCTGGAGGAGTCACTGCGGGGATCAATGCCATTCTCAAGACGATCGAAGGGACCTATCAGGGATCCGAGAAGGCGGTCCCTCGGCAGGAGAGCGATGTCATAGGTCAGGTCGTGATGGCCGTCATCGTCGGGTTACTCGTCGGGCTCGTGTTCATGAACATCCATCGATTTATCGGGCCGGTCGCCGGCGCGGGGATCTCCACACTCCTGGCCCCCTGGTTGGTCCCGGCACTGGTGGCGAGCGGGATCACCTTGCTGCTCTTGCTGACGCTGGGTGCCTCAGGCGCCGGGGGAAGGAGAAGTCGATACAACGGTATGGATGATTGGGTTTGGTACAGCAGCCGAGGCGGCGGGTGGGGCGGCGGGTCATTCGGCGGCGGGGGCGGGTTCAGTGGCGGAGGAGGCGATTTCGGAGGAGGAGGGGCCAGTGGGAACTGGTGAAGGACTGTCACTCACGGCCGAGGAACGGGAGCGGATCAGACTGGCCGTGCATGAAGCGGAACAACACACGAACGCGGAAATCGTGCCGATGATCGTCAGCCGGTCCGGGCTCTATCGCGATGCGCACCATCGCGCCGGGCTGATCCTCGCGTTGTCCATGCTCACTATTCTGTTGACCACTGAAGCGCTCTGGCTTCCCTGGGGCTGGCATGCTTCCAATGCAGCGTGGCTGGTGCTGGGTACGATCCTGGCCTATGGGACAGGAGTATGGCTGGGTACCTATGGCTCCGTCATTCGTCTCCTTACACCTACTGATCGGATGCGACATAAAGTCAGGCTCAGGGCTGAGCGTGCCTTCGGGCAACATGCCGTCGCCCAGACTCGCGAGCGAACCGGCGTGCTGATCATGGTGTCTCTCTTGGAACACCAGATCTACGTGTTGGCGGATCAACCTTTGTTTCAACGAGTGCCGATCGAGCGATGGTCGACGGTTGTCGAATCGGCTGTCGTCCGACTGAAAACGGGAGATGTGGTGGGAGGGTTATGCCAGAGTATCCAGACCTGCGGTGTTCTTCTGGCGGAGGTGTGCCCGAGCCGACCGGAAGACAATCCCGATGAATTATCGAACGAATTGGTCCAGGAGCCATAAGGAATCCTTTCCGGCCCTACGCCCTCAATAAAATACCGTTGTCAGCCGATACATAAGAGCCTGGTGGAACTGTACGGGCTCGATGGATCCTTACGGACAAGGAGGAAGTGACATTATGTGGAAGCAGGATGAGGCGGAAGCGGGGGAAGGAGAACGGGAGCGTGAGCGCGAACGGTGGGTGGAGGACAGGCGCGGATCATCGAAGAGCGGCCCGTCACTTCCTGATGAAGTGGCGTTCGTCGGAAAAGATGTCGATTTCAAGGGTGTCATCACCTATTCCGGCACCGTGCGGATCGATGGGGCGCTGGACGGGGAAATTCACACCGACGGTGGCTTGCTCGTCGGACCCGATGCGGTGATTAAAGCCAAGGTTACGGCCGGAACCGTGGTCTGCCACGGAACCGTCACGGGGGATATTCAGGCCACGAATCAGATTGTGCTCTGTGCTCCGGCCGTCGTCCAAGGCAGCTTGACGACTCCGGTGCTGTCGATGGAAGAGGGAGTCATCTTCAATGGGACCCTGGAGATGAAGCCTCAGGCCAAAGTTGAGGTGCTACGTGACGTCGGGCCGAATGTCGTCGGCACGACCAACCGGCCGCCTGTTCAACGGCTCGCGGCATGATGGGTTCCCCTCAGCCTCTGGGGGATCTCTGCCGCCAGAGGCCTGCCCTCCCCAAAGTTAACTCACGTTCCGGAATTCATTGTGATCGTCCTGCATCCATAATCCCACGAATGACGGTCTCGTCACACCGAAGATGAGCCGCGCACCAGGCCATCTCAGCTGCGCCCTGACGGGCAATGAATCGCCACATCGATAGACGGCCCGCGATCGTTCCGCTAGAATCCGGGTCCATGTCAGAGCCTACCGTCTCGGCCGGTGTCCCCTCTCAGCTCCAAGATGAGAATCGCTCCGTCGTCAAAGCGGCCGGGGTGATCGGCGCCGCCACATTTTCCAGCCGCATCCTCGGCTTCGTCCGCGATATGGTATTGGCCCGATTGTTCGGCGCGACGCCGGCCGCGGACGCTTTCTTCATCGCATTCCGCATCCCCAGCCTTCTTCGCGAGCTGTTTGCCGAGGGCTCGATGTCATCGGCCTTCATTCCCGTGTACACGGAATACCGAACGACGCGGAGCAAACAGGAGGCGTGGGAACTGGCCAGCGCGGTCTTTACGACGCTCCTGACCGTCGTCACGCTCGTGACGATCGTCGGGATCGTGGCCGCTCCCTGGCTCGTCCAGCTGCTCGCCCCAGGGTTTCAGAACGATCCCGATAAACTCGCCCTCACGACGTTGCTTGCCCGTGTCATGTTTCCCTATCTGCTGTTCATCAGCTTGGCGGCGTTGGCCATGGGCGTTCTGAACTCAGTACGAGCCTTCGCGGCGCCGGCGTTCTCGCCGCTGTTCCTCAACGTCTTCATCATCGCCGGCGCCCTGTGGTTGGCTCCGCATCTGAGCGAGCCGATCATCGGGGTGGCGATCGGCGTCGTGGTGGGAGGAGCGGCTCAGTTCGTCATGCAGCTTCCCAGCATGAAACTGCGAGGACTGTTGTTCGGATTCCGATTCGAGCCGGGCCATCCGGGTCTGCGACGGATTGGCGCGTTGATGGTGCCCACGCTGCTCGGCCTTTCCGTGACTCAGATCAACCTGACGGTGAGCACGGTATTGGCGTCGTTTTTTGCCGGCGGACCGACCTATCTGTTTTACGGCATGCGGCTGATCCAATTTCCACTCGGCATTTTCGGCGTCGCATTGGCAACCGCGATCCTGCCGACGCTCTCGGCACAAGCGGCGCGGGGCGCGTTGGATGAACTGCGCATCACGCTCGGGTTCGGCCTTCGCATGATTCTTTTCATCATCGTGCCGGCGATGGTGGGATTGATCCTGTTACGCACGCCGATCGTGCATCTCTTTTTCGAGCACGGCACGTTCACGGCGAACGATACGGCGGAGACTGCGCTGGCGGTCCTCTGCTACGCCGTCGGCTTGTGGGCATTCGGAGGGGTTCGTATCATCGTCACGGCGTTCTATTCGCTGCAGGATACCAGGACGCCGGCTATTTCTGCGGCGATCGCTCTCGCGGCGAATATCCTCTTCTCGCTGATATTGATGTCGTTTCTTGGAGCGGCGGGGTTGGCGCTCGCCACGGCATTGGCGGCCATGGTAAATGGTCTCATTCTGGTGGCGGTGTTGAACCGGAGACTAGGCGGAGTGGAATGGGGATCGGTAGGACGGTCTTCCCTTCGGGTTCTGGTCGCCTGTATCCCGCTGGTGATCGCCTGCTGGTGGGTGGCGGGAGCACAGGTATGGACGCATCCCGCGGAATGGATCACCAAGTCGGCAATGCTTGCAGCAGCCATTGGATCGAGTGTCGGCGGATATCTCGGCGTCCATGCGTTGTTTCGGTCGGACGAGTTGAGCGTCGTATGGGGCATGGTACGGAGGAAATTGGGCCGAATCATCGGATAACAAGGAGCGCTCGATGCGGCGTGCGATGATCTTTCACTCACCTTGGGGTTGGATGGGAATTGCGGAATCCGCGAAAGGAATAGACGCGATTGTGTTGCCGAAACGGTCGAAACGGGCCGTCGAGTTCGATCTCAGGGCACAGTCAAGGGGCCCGTTGCAGCTGGGGGCATCCGCACGACTGGAAGCAGCTCGCGGCCACCTGCTCGACTATCTCGCGGGGAGACGAGATACCTTCGATATGCCGCTTGATCTCTCGCAGGGAACGTCGTTTCAGCGGAAAGTCTGGCGGGCGTTGCAGCGTGTCCCCTACGGCAAGCTCCGTTCGTATCGATGGATCGCCGCGCGCGTGGGAGGACCGCACTATGCCCGCGCAGTCGGCAATGCGGTCGGGGCCAATCCCTTGCCGATTGTCATTCCTTGTCACCGTATCGTCGCCCACGATGCCTCGCTCGGAGGTTTCTCCGGAGGACTGTCCATGAAGCGGAAGCTGCTCTCTCTCGAAGGGACATTGACTCAATTGCAGAGAGGGTGACGCCAAGCGATGAGAGCGGTTATTCAGCGGGTTGCCGATGCCTCGGTGGAGGCCGAAGGGAGAGTCGTAGGCCGGATCCGACACGGCTTGGTCGTCTTGTTGGGAGTCGCCAAAGGCGATGGCGAGTCGGACACGCGGTATCTGGTCGAAAAGATCCGCGGTCTCCGCATTTTTTCCGATGATCAGGGTAAGATGAATCGATCGCTCACGGAGGTGGAAGGCGCCGTGTTATTGGTCTCTCAATTCACTCTTCTGGGTCGGACGACGAATGGTCGCCGTCCCAGTTTCGATGGAGCCGCCCCGCCCGAGCAGGCCAAGCTGCTGTATGAACAGGTTGCAGCCGGTCTGCGGGCATGCGGGACGCCGGTCGAAACGGGCATCTTTGCGGCTCACATGCAGGTGGTTTTGGTGAATGACGGACCCGTCACGTTCATCGTGGACAGTAGGGAAGGTTGATAGCCCCTCAAGCTCGGGCCGCGCTGTGCCGATAGACTCGACAAAGAGTGGAAGTCGGTTTCGAGTCGAGATCTGATATACTGAGCTCAAGCATCATCGGATTTCGCAGGAGGTGGGGATGGGCGCACAAGTTCCTCCACGACACCCGCTCCGACAACTCTTCGGGGCTTTGACCGAGAAGAGTTTCACCGAACACCTTGGCTGGCCCGATGCCAAGGTCACCTCGTACGTCTCCGATCTATTGGTCGATTTTACGCACACCGATCAGCTGTATAAGGTCAGAAATCGGCAAAACCAAGCGGTTCATACGGTCGTTGAATTGCTGTTTGAATCGGAGGTCATGCTTGAGGCCCAGTCACTGGACCGTGAACGGGATGTCCATCGTCACATCGGCGATTTCACCCTGTTCATGGCCGGACTCTTTCCGGAGTATCTTCGACGGCTCAAATCCGCCGGACTGATCTATCATAAGGACTTTCTTGTAGACTATGTGAAAACAGGCAAGCGATCATATGGGATCGTCGCGCAGATCGGCCGCGACGATGCTGAAGCCAATTTGCCCTTGTTCCAAAAACTATCCGAGAACTTCGAACTGTGTGTGACGGGT
>CAYXKP010000056.1:0-26460 GCA_964465695.1 uncultured Nitrospira sp. | reverse complement strand
CCCGGGTACGGGATCTGTTCGAACAAGCGAAAAAGCACGCGCCCTGTATTATTTTCATTGATGAGATAGACGCCGTCGGACGGTCAAGGGGAGCAGGGCTTGGCGGCGGGAATGATGAGCGGGAGCAAACCCTGAATCAGTTGTTGGTCGAGATGGACGGATTTGACACGGCGGAGGGCATCATTCTGGTTGCCGCGACCAATCGACCGGATGTCCTTGATCCGGCCTTGCTCAGGCCGGGCCGATTCGACCGGCAAGTGGTGGTGAATCAGCCGGATGTAAAAGGTCGTGCAGAGATCCTGAAGGTGCACACGAAGAAGGTGCCCGTGGCAGCCGACGTAGAATTGGAGAAGATCGCTCGAGGGACTCCCGGTTTTTCCGGCGCCGATCTGGAAAACTTGGTCAATGAAGCGGCGCTCCGGGCTGCTCGTCGGAATAAGAACCAAGTCGGAACCGTGGACTTCGAGATGGCAAAGGATAAGATTTTGATGGGCGCCGAGCGCAGGAGCATGATGCTCACGGACGAGGAAAAGCAGGTTACCGCCTATCATGAGGCAGGTCATGCCTTGATGGCCAAACTGTTGTCCGGCACCGATCCGGTTCATAAAGTGTCGATTGTTCCAAGAGGTCGCGCATTGGGCGTCACCATGCAGTTGCCGACCGACGACCGCCACAATTATTCGAAAGAGTATTTGTACGACACGTTGGCGATTCTCATGGGGGGCAGGGTGGCGGAAGAAATAGTATTTAAGCAGGCCACCACCGGTGCCGGCAACGATTTGGAGCGTGCAACCGATCTTGCACGTAAAATGGTCTGCGAATGGGGAATGAGCGACAAGTTAGGACCGCTGACGTTTGGACAGAAAGAGAAATCGATGCTCATAGGACGTGACTTTGCGACCAAGGGAGATGTCAGCGATCAAGTAGCGTGGGAGATCGACCTTGAGATCAGACGTCTCATTACAGAGAACTATGAGCGGGCCAAGCGGCTGCTGACTGAACAGATAGCGAGTTTACAGGCACTGGCAGTAGCGCTCTTGGAAAAAGAAGTGCTAGACGCATCCGAAATCGACAAGATCATTTTAGAGTCTTCCTCTCGGGCGATCCTCGCCTGATACGTTCAATCGCGTCGGTTCCCATTTCATGAATGAGGACCGACGCGACTAAATACACCGGCCACGATCCCTTTGCTTGCACAGCTCGGATCCCAGTCGGGAAATCTCCACTTCGTCTGATTTATCGCTTACTTTGTCGTTATTCCCGCTTTTCTACCGATTCGTGAGTCTGCTGTTTGGGGTACCGCTGCTGTGAACAAGTCATTGACGGGGTTTGACAAGGGCGCTTGCCGGTGGAGTACACTGCCAGCCCTATAGCACCCACGCACTCCTACTGTCCAAGGAGGACTCAATGAAGAACGGCTTCTGGTTGAAGATGCTCAGCGCAGCAAGTCTGTTTCTCTTGTGCGTCACGAATTGGGTCGGTGCCGAAGAGCCGGCGGGCGTCGTGAACGAGGCGCGCCTGGTCGCGCAATATAATTACTCGATCCACATCCTCGCGATGTTGGTTGTCGGCTTCGGCTTTCTCATGGTGTTCGTCCGGCGGTATGGCTTTGGAGCGACGACCGGCACCTATCTCGTCGTCGCAACGGGGCTGCCTCTGTATATGTTCCTGCGCTCCAACGGGATGGTGGGGCATACGATACAGGCCCATTCGGTGGAGACGCTGATGCTGGCTGAATTTTCGGTAGCGACGGCGTTGATCGCGATGGGGGCGGTGCTGGGGCGATTGCGCGTGTTTCAATACGCGGTGCTCACGCTGATGTTGGTGCCGCTCTATGCGCTGAATGAATATTTGGTGTTGGACAACGGCTCGGGGCTTACCAAAGGCTTCCAGGATTCGGCGGGGTCGATCGTCATCCACGCGTTCGGCGCCTATTTCGGATTGGCCGCGTCTCTGGTGTTGACGACTGCGGAGCAGCGGAGTCAGCCGATCGAATCCGACCCGACGTCCGATCGGTTCGGGATGCTCGGTTCAATGGTCCTATGGTTGTTCTGGCCGAGTTTCGCGACTGCGATCGTACCGTTCGAGCAAATGCCTCAAACCATCGTGAACACGATCCTTGCACTCAGCGGCGCCACGTTGGCCACGTATTTCCTAAGCACAAAGTTCCATCACGGGAAAACCTCGATGGTGGATATCGCGAATGCCTCGCTGGCTGGTGGGGTTTCCATCGGCTCGACCTGTAACCTCGTGAGCCCTGCAGGGGCATTTTCTATTGGATTACTTGCGGGGGCTTTATCCACCATCGGGTTCGTGTTCATTCAGCCCAGGCTGGAATCAAAAATGAAATTGATCGACACCTGCGGTGTGCATAATCTGCACGGGATGCCGGGCCTGTTCGGCGGACTTTGCGCGATCGCCGTCGTTCCGAGTGTCGTCGGAGCTCAACTCGTGGGCATCGCGATGACGCTTATCATCGCCGTGATCGGAGGGGTGATCGCAGGAATGGTCATCAAAGCCACGGGCACGACGGAGCAGGCGTATGAAGACTCCCATGAGTTTTCCCATGTCCCGGGGCCGGAGAGTGAACGGCGGGTTGAGGAGCTTGCCCTGGGAGCGAAGGCCGATATCGAGGCCTTACAAAAAGAATTGCTGGCCCGAGCTGCCATTGCAACGCCGATACGTTCAGGGAAAGAAGAACCCAGACCGATTGCCTAATCTGCCGACGCAAGGACCCCTCCCTTCTGCGCTCTGCGAGCGAGGCAGCGCGACCGCTTCCTGGTTCGTTGCCTCGCCGGAACGATTGCCTGCAATAGCGAATCGTCTCCAACATCCGTCGAGGGCGATCGTACTGCTGTTTGGTCCGATCGGGAGGGAGCCCCATCACGGTCCATCGGATAAAACATAAGGAACAGGCCCGCCGCTTCTGTTTCTGAAGTTCCGTCTTGGTCTACTCGTAGACCGTACCGGATGTGTGAATGAGGGTCTGGGAGTTCCGTCCCCACCATAAAAGATTGCCTGTGGCTGAGTGGTCCTGGCGGGCTTGCATGATACATGATCAACCGGTAGCATCAAGGACCGGTTGATACAGTGAATAGTGAAAGAACAATGAAAGTGGAGGTCGTTCCGCCGATGGATCGGGTTAAATATCTGCTGATCGGATTGGTGATCTGGTACCTGGGACTGTTCAGTTGGTTGGCCTATTCTCCTGTGGATCGTCAATTTTGGGCGTTGGCCAGTATTCTTCCGGTCCTCTTCGTGATCGCGCTCATCGTCAGCTACCGGTATGTGCCGCTCTCACCCCTCTCGTATATCTTGATCATGGGATTCTTGACCCTCCACACGGTCGGCGTCCATTACACCTATGCTCAAGTTCCAGTGGGGAGCTGGTTGAACGACTTGCTGCATTTGGGGCGCAATCACTTCGACCGCGTCGTGCACTTCAGTTTCGGTTTTCTGTTGGCCTATCCCATGGAAGAAACCTTTCGCCTGCTGGGCCATGCGCGGGGATGGGTGCTCTACTACTTACCGGTGATCACGGTATTGGGATTGAGCGCTCTATGGGAGATCCTCGAGGCCTGGGTAACTCAGGCGGTCCATCCCGAGCTCGGCCCTGCGTATTTAGGAGCACAAGGCGACGTGTGGGACGCCCAAAAAGATATGGCGGCCGCCATGTACGGGTCGCTTCTGTGCATGGGGATACTCCTTGGTCTCCGTATCCTGCAGAGGATCGGCTCCGATGCCCTCGCTGTCGGAGTGGAGGAAGGCGAGCCGGTGAGTCGGATGCCGCGCTCTTCATCCTGAGAAGAGGACTACATTACCTCTCGTACGGTGGGCGATGCATACCCGCGTGTCTGCCTTCCATATCCTCTTATTGGTTTGGTACGTCGTGTGGTGGAGTCTCCTTGCAATCGCTCCGCTTGATCGGAAGGATTGGGCACTGGAAAACGTGCTGGCCTTGGTCTTGGTCGGCACGTTGATCGTGACGCATCGACGATTTCGCTTTTCTTCACTTTCATACTTCCTCATCACCCTCTTTATGACTCTCCACGCGGTGGGCGCCCATTACACCTATGCGGAAGTGCCGATTGGTTTTTGGTTGAAAGATATACTGTCGCTGAGCCGAAACCCGTTCGACCGTATCGTCCACTTTGCGTTCGGTTTCTTGTTGGTCTATCCGCTGAAGGAACTGCTCGTACGAACCGGTCACGTGCGCGGTTTTTGGTCGGTCTACCTGCCCATCAGCGGCACCCTGGCCCAAAGCGGGTTGTTCGAGGTGGTCGAAGCGCTCGTCGCGCAGCTCGTGAGTCCGGACCTGGGCGCAGCGTATCTGGGCACGCAGGGGGATGAATGGGATGCGCAAAAGGACATGGCCGCCGCCCTGGTGGGTGCCCTCCTCATGACTATGTTCACACGGCTCTTTCCACAAACTTTCAGGATATGAGTGAATGGCCGTCCTGTCGGCGCGCTCGAACCCTCATGGTACTAGGGGAATCCCCAGTCGGATAATTGCGCCACGGCTGTCATGATGCCTTGTGAACCATACAAACAGACAGTCAGAGGAGCCATGGGATTGCTATGTATAGTGCGAGAATTTTGCTTGGCGACGATCACCCCCTAGTGTTGGAGAGCGTCAAGCAATTGCTGGAGCCGCATTTTTCTGTCGTAGGGACGGCCCAGACCGGGCAGCAAGTCCTGGAGGAGGCCGAGAAGTTACGTCCGGATATCGTACTCCTTGACGCCAACATGCCGGGCATGAGCGGCTTTGAAACGGCTCGAAAGCTGAAGACCCTTCTGCCCACGGTCAAGATCGTCTTTGTGACGATGCTGACCGAGGCTATAGCAGTGAGCGAGGGATTCCGAGCCGGAGCAATGGGCTATGTGCTGAAACAAGATGCTTCGGACGAATTGCTTGCCGCGGTCAAGAGTGTCATGGCGAACAGAAGATTTGTGTCTTCCAAGCTCGATATGGAAGTTCGTGAAGCTATGGAGTGCCAATGGGCCAGGCCGGAAGGCTATACGACCAATTTGACCGAGAGACAGCGTCAAATTCTTTCGATGCTCGCCAACGGGTCTTCGACGAAGAATATCGCCAAGGAACTCAACATTTCGATGAAAACCGTCGAATTCCACAAAGCCAACATCACGCGTAAGCTAGGCGTCCGTACCACCTCCGATCTGATTCGCGTCGCACTCGCTTCCGGTATGACCGCTTTATAATCTCACATCGATCAGGCGCCCGGGCGTCCATTCGGGTTCGTGGGGCTAGTGAATGGTGATGAGCCCGTTCGCGATGGCGTATTTCGTCAGCTGGGCCGCCGATCGCATGCCGAGCTGCCTCATAATCCGGGTTTTGTGAAACTCGACGGTTTTGATCGACACGTTCAAGACGGCCGCCACTTCTTTGATGGACTTCCCTTCGGCCACGAGCTGAAGCACTTCCCGCTGTCGCAAGCTCAGCGCATGGGCGAATCCTTTCGGCTCCTCTTCGGCGTCTCCGTCAGCCCGGCGGGGTGCAGCTGGGCCGGCGACGATGGGAGAAACAAACGTCTTGCCGCTCAAGACTTCCTGCAGGGCCTGCACCAATTCCGAGCCGACCGACTGCTTCAGCACATATCCGGACACTCCTATGCGGAGGGCTTCCGCGACGAAACTCTGCTCCGAGTGCATCGTAAGGACAATGACTTTGATGGCGGGGTTATGCTTCAAGATTTGCCGGGATGCATCCAGTCCGTTGAGCAGCGGGAGAGAAATATCGACGATGGCCACGTCCGGCGGGCATTCTTCAATAGCCTTGAGCAAGGCGCGGCCATCCGGGACAATTTTCAACAACTCGAATTCCGGCTCCAACAGCTTTTGGATTCCCTGGGCGACCAGGACATGATCGTCTGCCAGCAAGATGGTAGGTCGTATATTCATGAGCGAACCTCCTTCTTTGCCTGCCTCAAAGCTGAACGCACGCTTGTTCCCACACCGTAAAAACATGATCGTGTGGTTACCGTGCGCATCAGTCCGGGCTGCCTTTGGTGATTCAACATTATCGAGTTAAGAGTGATCTCAAGGGAGCGTACTAGTCCGCCGATCGATGACCTATTGCTATACTGCAGGCATGATGATGGTCGATTATCACACGAAGAACAAGGGGCAAAGTTCTCAACCAGGTCCGGACCCCGACCCCGATCCTATGCCACCTGATCCCAACCCGTTTCCTCCACAACCTCCCATACCCAATCCTCAGCCGCCGTCGCCTCCCACTCGACCGCCGATCCCACAAGTGCCGGGGTCACCGACAGCGGCCTCTGAAAGCGGCTCTCAGAGCAGAACGCGTGACCCGATCGAGGTGGTGTGTTGCTATACAAGGAGAACTCTATGCGATACTTCATTCTATGGTTATTAGGCGTGCCCGCCAGCCTGCTCATACTGTTATATTTTCTGGGTATCTTTTAATGCCGTATGCAGTACGCGCCACATCCCATAAAGTAGGAATACTATTTCCTATACGTCTTCCTCACTACTAGGCGCTACCCTAGCCGGTTCATCTCTCTCTTCCTGGCAAGGCAAAAGACAAACGGATGGTTGCTCAGAGCCTTCACGAAAAAGGGCGGCGTCATGATCGTGTGGCGACGGCCTCGTGAATCATGTCATACAATCGGTCGACCGCGGCTTCTTTCGTCAACAAGGCCGATGCGCCGGCTTGAATCATGGCCTCTTGGTTGTCCTCACCGGCGTTGACCGACAGTCCCAAGACGACGATTTCGGGGTGCCTCGATTTAATGATCGCCGTGGCGTCGATGCCGTTCATCCGCGGCATATTCAAATCCATGATGACGACCGAGGGACGCACCCGCTCGACAGAGACCAGTGAGTCTTTTCCGTCGCCCGCCTCTCCGACGACTTCGATATCAGGATAACTTTCCATGACGCTACGCAGTCCTTGCCGCACCATCGCGTGATCGTCGACCAACAATACCCGAATCCGCGGTTTACCCGGGAGTGGAGACTCCTCGACATGGCCGTCTGTGTGACTGAGCGATCGTACCGATTCAAGGCTGTGAGCGTGAGTCTGAGGCTCGGTGCTCAAACGTTCGGAATCGTCCGGAGCCGGTCGTACCGGCCAATAGGGTATCAGCAGGGCGACCCTCGTGCCCCGACCGACGGCGGAGTCGATGGAGACCCGACCGCCCATGGTCGCCATGCGTTCCTTCAGGCTGAAGAGACCGAAGCGAGTCGAGTCGCTTTGCAGTTCCAGCGCGGCGGCGTCGAACCCGGCGCCCTTGTCTTCGACCGTGATATGAAGCTCACTGTTCGGGGTGATCGACAAGGAGACCGTCGCTTCGGCCGTGTGCGCGTGTTTGAGCACGTTGTAGAGAAGTTCACGCACCGATTGGAACAATAAGACGGCCTGATCTTCCGGCAAGGAGAGTGTTTCCGCGCCTGGTCGGACGTCCACTTTGAGGCCATGTTGCCGCATCTGTGAGGCCAGCCACTCTACCGACTGCAACAGACCAAACTCATTCAACGTCGGAGGAGCCAATTCGGTGACCAATGAGCGGGTGTAGTCCAGGGCTTGTGTGAGCGCTTGATCCGCGTCTTTCAGGAGCGCTGCGGCCTTCGCAGCCGGTACAAGCGGCACCGCTTGACGGAGCTTCATGCGTATGACGACGAGCAATTGGGCCAAGTAATCGTGCAGGTCTCCCGCGAGTCGTTTCCGCTCACGTTGCTCGGTCAGATTCAGCTCGTTCGTGAGTGCCCGCAACCGTTCCTGCGATTGCACAAGTTCTATGGTCTTGAGGTTCACGGCCTGTTGCAGTTCTGTCCCCCAGCGTTGGAGGTGTTCCTGTGTCTGTTTGCTTCCATGAATATCGAGCGCCGTACCGATAAACCGGACCGCCTGTCGTTTCCCGTCCCGTTCCTCAAAAAAGACCCGGCCTATTCCTCTCACCCATACTTCCCGACGGTCAGGCCGCACGATCCGGTATTCCACGTCGTAAGAACCGTCTCCCGAGGGATCTGTCGATCGCTCAATGGCGGCCATTACCCGTGAACGATCGGCCGCATGGACAAGGGCGAGAAATCGCTCATAAGGCACATCGGCGTCGGGCGGCAATCCGAACATCGTTTTGCACCGGCGGTCCCAATGATGTTCTCCGGTGGCAAGGTTGAAGTCCCATGTGCCGATATCCGCCGACTCAACCGCAAGGCGCAACCGCTCCTCCCTCTCCTCCAGCGGTTGTTCCCTCTGCCTGCGCTCAGTGGTGTCCTTCATGATGCCTACATGGGTGAAGGGGCCGTCCAGGTCATACCGGTATCGTCCCCCTCCGCCTAAAACTGCATGAAGTGGATATCTTTGCCGAAATTCCTTCGTTCCGCGCCATCGGTGTCATGCCACTCTGATGTCCCCAAAGCGCTCGGCGCAGAACAGTTCCGGCTCCCATGGTGAACTCCATCGCAAAGGATCCGTACGCATGGAGTTCGCACATGGGGATCGCTCTTGATGGGCTAACCATGTTTCAAAACATTCGAAAGTATCCAAGGCTGATTGGATAGCCAAGTCCTCGACCTCGGGTCCTTCCACTGCCGTCGTCGTCGCGATGACACCCGGCCAGTCACTATTGAAGAGTGAATCATGAGGGGAACGGAGACTGGAGATGAAGGATCCACCGTGCGATGAACTGATCCCTAGTTTGTCGCCGGCTGCCTGTACATGTGCGGCTGCGATCCGCTCGCCCCAGGAAGCCCCGTCGATGGCGTACAGCACGCCCAAAACCTGAGCGGGAGTAGGAAGCGCCGGGAGGCGGCCGCACAGCGGCAGCGCTGCAATACCGGACTCCGCCATGCCGAGTGCCAGCAGATCCTGCTCCAAAAGAGGAGCCTTTCGCCGTTGTTGCGCAAAAGACGATGGAAGATCATGGTCCGCCAGCACCACGAGCTTACGCTCCAGCGGTTGATAAAATCCCCAACAGACTTCCAGCAGCCGGCGATACTGAGGGAGGTCGAAGTCCCGACAATAATTCCCGACTCGCTGTTCAAGCCGTCGATCCGCCGTGCGGGTGGACTGGTGTAATCTTTCAAACAGAGGTTGATACATCGCGTCCTCCGTCAAAGAATGGTAGGCGTGGTTTACAAATTGGCTTACTGTAAGGATTTCCGCTCTCGAACGAACCTAGGTAGATGCCTAGTCTGAAGTGAAAATCAATGTGATCAATTAATGTAAGACGTGACCATGAGTATGGACCCCGAATGTGGACTCACGACAACGGCATTATTGGCGGAAGACTTCCGGCTGAATGCAAGAGCGATCAGGTCCAGATTGGCAGGTTGTCGGTAACGCTTCATGAGGCCTGTTATGGCGATCACGGTGATAGTGGTATTCGGAGTGACCGGCACGGGCAAAACCCGGGTCGGCAGTGCGTTAGCGGAGGCGCTGGGATGGAGATTCATAGACGCAGACGACTATCACGATGAAGCGAATCTGACCAAGTTGAGCCGGGGCGTTCCCTTGAATGATGAAGACCGTCTGCCATGGCTTGGCCGGGTGCGCGAAATGATTCAGGAAACCCTGGCGCAACGTCGGCACGCCGTGCTGGCTTGTTCAGCCCTCAAACGTGCATATCGTCGATATTTGTGTGTCGGTCCGGAAGTCGTGTTCGTGTACTTGCGGACCGAGGCCCATGCGCTCGAAGAGCGCCTGAGACGACGCCAGGGCCATTTCATGAATCCCGTCTTGCTCAAAAGTCAATTAGAAGCGTTGGAGGAGCCCCTCGACGATACGTTGACCGTCAATACCGCACATAGTCCGAAAGAAATCGTGAAACTCATTCGAGAGGCTCTGCAAGTGTAGGAGTTAATCGTCACTGGGGATATTACGAGTATCTGGTGTGATCCCGGGTCGCTAGGATGGGGCCGTCATGAGACCAGCACGAGTCTTGGCCATGATTATGGCGGGAGGAAAAGGCGAACGGCTCATGCCGTTGACGTCCGTGCGTACGAAGCCGGCGATTCCGTTCGGAGGGAAATATCGGATCATCGACTTCGTGCTCAGCAACATGCTGAATTCCGGCATCACGGCCAATTACGTCCTGGTCCAGTATCGCTCACAGTCATTGATAGAACATCTTCGCGAGTCGTGGCGGATTGCCGGGCGGCTTAAAAACCACTTCATTACGGTCGTACCGCCTCAAATGCGCGCGCGGGGTGGTTGGTATGAAGGGACGGCCGATGCGGTGTATCAGAATCTTAACTTGATCGCGGATTTTCGCCCAGACGTCGTGGCGGTATTCGGAGCCGACCATATTTATCGTATGGATGTCTCCCAGATGATTCAATTTCACCAAGATGGCGGCGCGGACGCGACGGTCGCGGCCCTGCCGTTACCGATCGAACAAGCGTCTCAATTCGGCATCATCGAGGTCGATGCACAAGACCGGATGCTGGGCTTCGAAGAAAAGCCGGCTCGGCCGAAATCCATGCCCGGGCAGCCCACTCTGGCGTTGTCTTCGATGGGAAACTATATTTTCAACGCCGCCTTGCTGATGCGCATCCTCGAGCGTGACGCCGCCCGGGGCGGCGGGCACGACTTCGGCCGCAATATCATTCCGGAACTGATTCAACACCATAACGTCTCTGTCTATGATTTCTTGCGGAACGAAGTGCCGGGGCTTCGATCGCACGAGGAGAGAGGCTACTGGCGCGACGTCGGTACGCCGGATGCCTACTGGCAGGCCAATATGGACTTGTTGGGACAGACCCCGGCGTTCGACTTGCGAAACGACGATTGGCCGATTCTTTCGGGCGGATATGACGGCCCGATGGCCTCGTTGGTGCAAGCCCGTGTCGACGACTCCATGATCGGCGGAGGAAGCCACATCGTCGATGCCGATATCAGACGGTCCGTGATCGGACGCGGAGTCTACATCGAGCCTGGAGCCATGCTGGACGAATGTATCATCATGGACGGAGTCCGCATCGGTTCGCAGTCCCG
Organism: uncultured Nitrospira sp.; assembly: GCA_964465695.1. GTDB lineage: Bacteria > Nitrospirota > Nitrospiria > Nitrospirales > Nitrospiraceae > Nitrospira_D. Next base: position 15,479 of record CAYXKP010000056.1, on the reverse strand, counting down.
CCTGCGCCGCGTCATTGCGGACCGCTTCAGCAGCATTCCCGCCGAGAGCGATATCGGTTTCCAGGAATCGCCCCGGCTGCCAGGTTGCCATGTTTCTCCGAGCGGCCTCGTCATGATTCCGCGCGATACCAAAGTGCCGGTGAATCTCATGCAAAGCGTCTCCTGAGCCATGAAACCGGTGATGTCCGGTCCCCGTTTGCTGGCCACGTATCGACTCCAACTCAACAGCGAGTTCGGCTTCCGCCACGCCCGTGAAATCTCCGCCTATCTGAGCGATCTCGGGATCACGCATTGTTACAGCTCGTCCATTCTGTCCGCCATGCCGGGTAGTACGCACGGGTACGATGTCATCGATCCCTCCCGGCTGAACCGGGACCTCGGAACCGAGGAGGAATTCAATGCCTGGTCCCATAGCTTGCATGCCGCCGGCATGGGGCTGATCCTGGATGTCGTCCCCAATCACATGGGGATCGCCAAGGCGCTGAATCGGTGGTGGTACGATGTGTTGGAAAACGGGTCGTCGTCCCGGTATGCGGCAGCGTTCGATATCGACTGGCACCCCCTCAAGCGGGAATTGCACAACAAGGTATTGCTGCCGATCTTACCGGATCACTACGGCGTCGCACTTGAAAACCGGAACATCACCATCGCTTACGATGAAGATCGCTTCGTGGTCCTTTGTGGAGACTACCGGCTTCCGCTCGCCCCAAAATCGTGGGGCACCGTCTTGTCCCATGGACTCGAGAACTTGTCGGGCCATGATGCCGCGCAGCCGTCTACGGACGAGGGACTCACGGAGCTGCAAAGCATCCTGACGGCCATTCGTCATCTTCCCGATCGTGAAGACAGTACTCCTGAAGAGCGCGAGGAGCGTGAGCGGGAGAAAGAGGTCATCCGTAAACGCATCGCGGTGCTCTTGGGGAACAATCGACGCATCGCGGCATTCGTTCAGGACAATATCCGCCTCTTCAACGGGACAGCCGGTGAACCACGCAGTTTCGATCTGTTGGACCAATTGTTGAATCAGCAGGCCTATCGATTGGCATCGTGGAAGGTCGCCTCGGAGGAAATCAACTACCGGCGGTTCTTCGACATCAACGATCTTGCCGCGATTCGGGTGGAAGAGCATTCGGTGTTCGAGGCGACTCATGAAGTGATCTTTCGGCTTCTTCGAGACGGCGCGGCGGCGGGAGTGAGAATCGACCATGTCGACGGACTGTACGATCCCGGTGACTATCTTCGGCAATTGCAGAGCTGGGCCAGGCGTGAATTGAGAGCGGACCGGTCGTCGGAGCGGCCGCTGTTCATCGTGGTCGAGAAGATACTCGGGCAAGACGAACCGCTGCCCGAATGGTGGCCTGTCGAGGGAACCACGGGATATGAGTTTCTCAATACGGTAAACGGACTATTCGTCGATCATACGCGGGAACGAGCCTTCACCGACCTGTATCGACGCATCACGGGGCGTTCTCAACCCTATGCCGACGTGGTGTATGAGGCGAAACAACTCATCATGCGGGCCTCCATGGCGAGCGAGATCAACGTGCTCGGCCATCAGCTCAATCTCCTGTCCGAGCGTGACCGGCGATCGAGAGACTTCACGCTGAATAGTCTGAGCCATGCCATCCGAGAAATCATCGCCTGCTTCCCCGTGTATCGAACGTATGTGACGGTGGGAGCGGAGCCGGTCAGCGAGCGGGATAAGGCGTTCATCCATAGGGCGGTGGCCCAAGCCAAGCGGCGAAATCCCACCATCGGCGGCGAAGTATTCGACTTCATACGCGGTCTCCTTTTGAAGGAGCATCGTCCCGAAGTGGTCAAAACAGACGAGTACGAACGTTTCGTCATGAAATTTCAGCAGACGACGAGCCCCGTGACGGCCAAAGGAATCGAGGATACCGTGTTTTACCGGTATAATCGTCTTTTATCCCTCAACGAAGTGGGAGGGGAACCGCAACGATTCGGCATCGCTCCCGACGTGTTCCATCGCCGCATGATCGAACGACAAGCTCGGTGGCCGAAGGGTCTTTCTGCGACTGCGACTCACGATACGAAGCGGGGAGAAGACGCGCGTGCCAGGATCAATGCGCTGTCCGAGATCCCCGGTGAATGGAAGGCCTGTGTGACCAGATGGTCGAGGTGGAATGCCAAGTATCGTACCAAGCTCGAGAGCGAAGACGTTCCCGATCCCAACGATGAGTATCTGCTCTATCAAACACTCGTGGGTGCGTGGCCGTTCGAAGACCTGCGTCCCGATGAGCGCGAGGACTTCTGCGCCCGCATCCAACAGTACATGGAGAAGGCCGTACACGAGGCCAAAATTCATACGAGCTGGATCAATCCGAATCGGGAGTATGACGATGGAGTGCGGCGCTTCGTTCGCGCCATCCTTGACGCCGGCCGCGCCAACAAATTCTTGGACGACTTCTTGCGGTTTAAGCAGCGGATCGCCAACGCGGGGCTGTTCAACTCACTCGCCCAGACGCTCCTCAAGGTGACGGCTCCGGGAACCCCCGATTTTTACCAGGGGTCGGAGCTGTGGGATTTGAATCTCGTGGATCCGGACAATCGGCGCCCCGTCGACTACGTTTTACGCCACAAGCTCATTCAGGAACTCAAGGGAGTACTGGCGACGGCGGATCGGTCCGAGGCGGTTCAGGATCTTATGCGGCACTACGCCGACGGCCGCATCAAGCTGTACGTCATTTTGGCAAGCCTCCACTGTCGCCGGACGCATGCGGCTGTCTTTGAGCAAGGCGGATACGTGCCGCTGGAGACGGAGGGGCCGGAAGCAGGTCACCTCCTCGCGTATGCACGTATTCATGGAGCGCACAGGGTCATGGTGGTCGTGCCGCGGCTTATTGCCGTCCGCTCGGCTGAGGCGACTGGCTCGATGTGGGAAGAGACAGGGATCACGATGCCGCGGGAATGGGGAGCGATGCCATTCCGGAACGTTCTGACCGGACGTTCGATCATTCCCGATCGCCGAGGAGAGCGCCACATGATGAAAGCCTCGGAGATCTTCGCCGCTTGCCCCGTGGGATTGCTCGTGGGAGTCCAGGTCAGCCCGTGACTAGGGCGTTACCGAGTAGCCTGTCCGGATCGACATGATACGATCACAAGCAACCGGCGAGGAGAGGAAAAATGATTGTAATCGACCACATGAAAGACGTGACTCTGAACGAGGGGAAGAGTCTTATCGACCGTGCTGAAGGGTTGATGCGACGTTATCCATGGATTGCCATTACGATGGGAGCAGGACTGGGGTATGCAGCATCCCGACGTCGGAGGCGCCCGTGAAGACCGAACAAGAAACGCACATGGCCGGCAACGGAATCATCGGACTGCTCGGTGGATTGATCGGGGATGCGCGGACATTGGTTCGCCAAGAACTGCAGCTGCTGCGGGATGAGTTTTTCTCGGAGACCGACAAAATACGCCAGGCGGCCGTCGCAATCGGAGCGGGAATAGTGGTAACGGCCATCGGGGGTCTGTTCGCGCTCGTCATGCTGGTGCAGGTGCTGCATCAGTTCGTTCATCTTCCTCTGTGGGCGTCCTACGGCGTGGTCGGATTCATTCTTCTCGCCGTCGGCGTCTCACTGCTTTTCAAAGCCAAGCGATCGTTGGAGAGTTTTAATTTGATGCCGCGCCGGACCCTGCACTCAATGAAGGAAGACGCCCAATGGATCAAAGAGCAAATATCGTTGAACAAGACATAAAAGACATCGTTCAAACCCGTCTCGAGATCAGCCGGAAATTGCAGTTGCTGGACCAAAAGGCACGCTACGAGTTCGAGAACGTGAAAGCGAAATGGTCCGGTCTGACCGGCAATGTGGCCGAAACAGGGAAAGAGTTGATCGATCAATCGACCCGGGCCCTCAATCCTGTCCGGCAGATGAATGCGCGGCCTTGGGTGGCACTGGCCGGCGTGGTGCTGGCAGGCTATGCGATCGGGATGCTGGAAAAACAATATCGTCGCCCGAAGGTCTACCCCTATTATCCGCAAAAAGCACAGGGTGTGCCGGTCATGCCTACTGAGGGGAAAAAAGAAGATGGCGAAACGAGGCCAGGTGTCTATCCCTACTTTCCCGAAGGAACTCAGGAGACGGATCGCAAGCGCACCTCTTCTTCTCCACGGCTATGGAGCGAGGTGAAAGGCACTGTTCACACGGAAATTCAGCGGGTCCAAGAGGCGGCAGGGTACGCCCTGAGGGAGTTCATGCGGGATATGACCAAAGAAATCGTTCCGACGATCCTGAAGTCCATCACGTCTGCATCACGTGGATCCCGCCGATAAGATCTCTTCGTGTTCTCTTCGTGAAATGACGAATGCGGTTCGGATGTTTGCTTCAACAGCGAATATACTGAGGGATACCGGTCGTGCGGGGATATCGGAATCGACTGTGGCTCTGGATAGGTGGTTCACCCTCAGGGCCTGCTGTTACGCCGATGTCATGTCATAGATCATGTCATAGATAGGGAAGAGGCCGCCCCATGCCGCGGGTTCTATGGAAAGGTGCCATCAGTTTTGGACTCGTCCATATACCTGTCGGGCTGTATTCCGCCGAAAAGCGAAACAATTTCGACCTGACCATGTTGGATCGCCGGGACATGAAGCCTGTGGGGTTCAAGCGATACAACAAGGAGACCGGCGAAGAGGTGCCTTGGGATCAGATCGTCAAGGGGTACGAGTATGAAAAGGGACGTTATGTCGTCCTCACCGACGACGATTTTCGCCGCGCCAACGTCGAAGCGACTCAGACGATAGATATTTTGCGCTTTGTCGAGGAGAAAGAAATTGCGCCGATGTATTTCGAAACACCCTATTATTTGGCTCCTGACAGGCGCGGGGAAAAGGGCTATGCGCTGCTACGAGAAACCTTGAAGCAGACGCACAAGGTCGGCATTGCGAATGTCGTCATCCGCACGCGCCAGTATGTGGCGGCGCTGATCCCGGTGGACGATATGATCGTCATGAACACCTTGCGGTATGCCGAGGAGGTCCGGGCTGCCGAGGAGTTGGACGTGCCGCCGAAGAATTTGAAAACCGTCGGAGTGACGTCGCGGGAGACCGAGATGGCGGTGAAGCTGGTGGACGAGATGACGGGCGACTGGAACCCGAAGGACTACCGCGATACCTATCATGAGGATCTGCTCAAACTGATCGACAAACGGATCAAGGCAGGGGAAACCGAGATCGTCAGCACCACGGCCGCCGAAGAAACGGATGAGCAGCCGAGCCGCGGAGAAGTGGTCGATTTGATGGCTCTGCTCAAACGGAGTGTACAAGACAAGTCCAAGAGACGGCCTCCTTCAGATCGTCGGCGGGAAGGACGTTCCGAGGGACTTCGGCGCAAGACGGCATGAGCGGCGTATGTCCCGCACCTTGCACATTGTGTCTCTAGGAGGAGTACCAGCTTGTCACATCGACGCCACCCCGTAATTTCACACAAGACTGCTCCATAGGTCCATCCCCACATGTTTGTCAGATTCCGAGGTAGAGATTCTCCTAGTTCCGCCACTGTGTTGTTCGACTTCCTTCCTGTTGCGTTGTACTAAGTCTGTGAACTTAGAATTTTGTACGGATGATTTGCGCCACGCCGGACAGCCTGTCCATTCACATCCGCAGCATTTCTCCCCCGAATGCGGGAGACCGCGCGTCGTTCGTCGCTTCGCGGCATCAATGAGCGGACGTTTCAATCATGCGAGGGCTCGTTTGGTGTAAACGGCAACATGCACCAGCTGTCGGCATAAGGGCGCATATTTTGCAGCTTACGCGGTTCATTGGAAATTTTAACCGGAGGTTTGTCTTATGAAAATGGTGGGAATCATCATGTGCGGAATACTCGGTGTTTCGGCCGGCGTCACGATATCGTATGCGCAGACAACGGTCGACCCGGACACGGGGCGCACCGTACCGCGAGACCGGTCGCAAACCGTGGATCCCGACACGGGACGCACCGTACCTCGCGATCGTACCGTTGTGGAGGACCGCGGCCCGCGCGATCGTGTGGTGGTCGACGAACGTGTCGTGGAGCATAGGCGATCGGGAGAAGTATATGTGGGCGGATTCGGCGGGTTCACGTTAGGGCACAGTTTTTCGAGCATCGATGGAAGAGGAACGCTTGGAGGACAAGAGTTCGAGAGCTTCGATCTGGCCAATTCGGTGATCTACGGAGCGAAAATCGGCTACTTCCACCCGGGGCGACTGAGCTGGCTCGGTCTGGAAATGGAAGGGTTCAATACCACGCCCCATTTAGAGCAAAACGCCACCTTCCCCGGATCAAATCTGCGTGTGACCACGCTCGCATTCAACGTGATTGCCAGAACAAGGCTCGGTTGCAGGGACCACGATCGCACTAATCGGGATTACGATCGCACCCGCCAGGGGACGACCTCCAGGGACGGTCGGACTCATTATTATGAAGATCATTCGACGGCGGATGACAATGCGAAATGCCCGATACAAGTCTATGCCGGGGCCGGTCCCGCCATCTTCTTCGCCGAAACCTCCAATCAGTTCGGGCGCAGTACGGATAATCTGGAGGTCGGCCTGAATGCTCTGGCGGGCATGAAATATTTCGTGCATCGAAACGTGGCGCTCTTCGGCGAGTACAAGTTCAACTATGCCGGGTTTGATTTCTCCCAGCTCCAAGGGACCACGGCCGGCGTCGAGGGTAACTACAAGGCCAGCCATTTCGTGGGCGGGCTGGCGGTGCACTTTTAAGACGGGGTCGGAAGGAAGAGTTTCCTCGAACACGGTTTGAGCCCAGAGCAGGAGCCTCCATCGGGACGTCGCCGCGGGACCGACATGTGTCGGTCCCGCGGCCTCGCGCTCAAAACACCCCTTTATAGACGGCGCAGGAACGGCAAGGAGCCGGCGGGTCGGGTGAATCGAGGCGTCGGCGAAATTGAGCTGCTTCTGCGCCATGCCACACCTCGCGCACCTGATGGTGGAAGACATTCCCGAAATGAGCACGGTCCGGCGTGGCGATGATGCAACAAGGCACGACATAGCCCTCATAGGTGATATAGGCACTGTTCCAGGGCCAATCACAACGCCGCGCCGAACCTTGGATCATAGGCAGTTCATCGAGACGGGGAAGTCGCAGTTTGACGCCGAGGTCTTGTGCCGTCGTGCGGGCTTTTGTGAAGAGCGATTTGATCTCCCTGCGATCGACCTGGAATAACGACTGCTCGTGTATGAACGTGCGTAACGGTGTATAGGCTGCCGGTAGAGACGATTCCGCCAACTCTTGTCCCAGGTGTTGAACGAAGACGGAGCGGATCGAGAGATCGTGCGCCAAGCGGACGAGATCGGGCAACTCGTGCAGGTTCTGCCGCATGACCACCGCAGTGAGGATCATCTCCGGTGTGGGACTCTGAAGCAGGAGCCGCGCCCGCTGGACTTTGAGAATATTGGCGATGACGCGATCGAATCGCGCGCCGTGGCGGATGTGCTCATACGTCTCCGCTGTCGCCCCATCGAGCGAGACGTGCAGCTCGCGCAGCCCGCTTGTCACGCACCGCTCGGCTCGCGCGTCGCTCACCAGCGTGCAATTGGAGTTACATCCCACCTTGATGCCCCTCGACGAGGCATGTTCAACCATGTCGAAGAAACGGGGATGCATCATCGGCTCTCCAAGGCCCTGCAGGTGCAATTCTTCAAGTGCCGGGAATTGAGCCAGAAGGGCCGTGTATCGCTCGAACGCCATGAATGCGGGTGAGCCGTCCGACGGTCCGTCCGTCCGTTGGTGCACGGGACACATCACGCATGCGAGATTGCACTGGCCTACCGGCTCGATCTGAACGAAGGTCGGGAGTGAAAGACTGTCGAGCGATGGAGCGGCATCGGTACATGACTCGACCGACGAAGCGCTCACGTGCTGGACGGTCAATGCTGATTCACCGGGTAACTCCATTCGCATGTTTCTCCTCTCTGAAGGAATCATTAGTTCCAGGAGCAAGTTAAGGGCCAGACGCCCCCTCAAAATATTCCAAACATCTGCCTAGGGGGATCCCCAGTGGGCTGTGCCAGAGGTTTCCCCTAATACTTCGTCGCCGTAACCGTTAATGGCCGGCCCGTCGTCTTAGGTTGAGAAGTCAAGCCGGTCTATGCCATTGCCACCGGCTGAATGACCCTCCTCAGGAGCCACGCCATGGCGTCCGCCCCGTTCTATACCGTCATCTATGTAGAGAATCGCCAAGCCGAGCAACAGACTAGAACGGCAGTCCTGCGCGAAGCAGGTTATCGGGTGCTGCAGGCCATAGCCAAGGAAGAGGGTTTACTCATCGCGGAACGTGAAGGTCTGGCCTTGCTGCTCTTGCAAGATGTGGGTGGGAGCCCCGGTACAATCACCCGAATCTGGGCGACATCTGAAATGGATAATGTAGTCCCAGACAGGTCCAGGGAGAAGAGAGAATGCTAACCAATCCCGCGAATCTACGATCGGACGCGCAGGCTTTGGATTTCTTGAGTGGCGGCGGCGAGATGAGCGAGCGCATCCGAGCCTTCGACTGGTCCAAGACACCGCTCGGCTCGTTGGAGACCTGGCCGCAGAGTCTCAAGACCGCGTTGAAGATCGCCCTCAACTCTCGCTATCCCATCTGGATGGGTTGGGGCCGTGAACTCGTCAATCTTTATAACACTCCCTACATACCGGTCTTAGGAAAGAGAGATGAATGGGCGTTGGGCGCCTCCGCTCGCGACGTCTGGAAAGAAGTCTGGGAGGAACACCTCGGCCTTCAAGCGGATGCGGTCCTGCTTCGCGGCGAAGCATCGTGGAATGATCAACGCCAGATGGTCATGTATCGCAACGGCTACGCGGAAGAGACTTACTTCACGTTTTCATTCAGCCCGCTGCCGGCAGACGAAGGAGGAATCGGGGGGCTGTTCTGCGCATGCACGGAAGACACGCAGAAAGTGTTGGGCGAGCGGCGGCTGGCGGCGCTTCGTCATCTGGCCGCCGCGACCGCCGATGCGCGCACCGAAGCCGAGGCCGGCGCCATTGCGGCGCGTACGCTGGCTCAACATGATGCCGATGTGTCGTTCGCCCTGATTTATCTGAATTCCTTGGACGGCGCCACCGCGCGACTCGCGCCGGGCAGCCGGAACCTCCATGACGTTCGATGGGCTCCTCCAGAAATATCGCTGATCGGCCATGGCGACGCGGGCGATACCGACATATGGCCTTTGCGGCAAGCCATGGACGAAGGCATGCAAGTCTTGCAGAACATCGATCCCAAACTCGGCTTGCCCGGGGGTCGGTGGCCTGAGGCGACGGCGACGGCCGCGGTGGTGCCGCTGGCGAAGGCCGGGCACGCGGTAGCCCGCGGATTTCTCGTCGTCGGGGCCAGTCCACGGTTGCCGTTTGATGAGAACTACAGATCGTTTTTCGAACTGTTGGCGCGCGGGACGGCGGATGCGCTTTCGAACGCCCGCGCCTACGAAGAAGAGCGGATGCGCGCCGAGGCGCTGGCCGAGTTGGACCGCGCGAAGACGCAATTTTTCTCGAATGTCAGCCACGAATTTCGTACGCCCCTCACGCTCATGCTCGGCCCGGTGGAAGACTTGCTGGCCAGAAGCCACAGCGAGCTGTCTCCTTCGGCGAAGGACCAGTTGGAAGTCGTCAATAGGAACGGCTTACGACTCTTACGGCTGGTCAACACGCTGCTTGATTTTTCCCGCATCGAGGCGGGACGGGTCCAAGCATGCTATGAGGCCACGGATCTCGGTACGTTCACCGCCGAGCTTGCCAGCTGTTTCCGAGCCGCGACCGATCGTGCCGGGCTGAGATTGAGCGTGGATTGCCCGCCCTCGTCCGAACCGGTGTACGTCGATCGCGATATGTGGGAAAAGATCGTCCTCAATCTCCTCTCGAATGCGTTTAAGTTCACCTTCGAAGGTGTGATTGAAGTCAGTCTAAAAGAGCATGCCGAGAAAGATGTCGTGCGTGCAGGGGATGATGGTGATGCTTCCGCTCTGGCCGAGCCTCATGCGTTACGGACCGCGCGTCACGTCATCTTCACCGTTCGGGATACCGGCGTCGGCATTCCGGCTCAGGAGATGCCGCGGTTGTTCGAGCGGTTCCACCGCGTCCAGAAAATGCGCAGCCGCACACATGAAGGCAGCGGCATCGGGCTCGCTCTCGTGCAGGAGTTGGCCAAGTTACACGGCGGCTTCGTCCGCGCGGACAGTGCGCTCGGCAAAGGCAGCACGTTCATCGTCGCGATTCCGCTGGGCACGGCACATCTCCCGGCCGAGAAAATCGGCGGTGGCCGAAATCAAAACTCTACCGCGCTCGGCGCGACTCCGTTCGTCGAAGAAGCGTTGCGCTGGCTGCCTTCCGAAGACAATTGCGAGTGCTCGGTCCCCGTTGCCGAGTTGAAGAACGAACAATCCATCGGCTCCAAGGACTCGGCATTTAGCACCCCGAACTCGGAACTTTCACACACTCGTCCCCGCGTGCTCGTAGTCGACGACAATGTCGACATGCGGCAGTACCTGGCTCGACTCTTGGCAGAGCGCTATGGAGTGGAAACGGCCTCGGACGGTGAAGAGGCGCTGGCGCTGATCAAGCTCCATCGACCGGATTTGATTCTGAGCGACGTGATGATGCCCAAGCTCGATGGATTCGGCCTTTTGAAGGCACTGCGCGAGGACCCGCAGTTGAAGACAATCCCGGTCGTTCTACTGTCCGCGCGGGCCGGCGAAGAGTCTCGCGTGGAGGGCCTTGAGCATGGCGCCGATGATTATCTCATCAAGCCCTTCAGCGCAAAGGAGCTGTTCGCCCGGGTGGCGGCGCATCTCGAGATGGCGCGGGTGAGACGTGAGGCGGAGGCGGCGCTCCGCGACAGTGAAGCACGATATCGCAACCTCATTTCCATGATGCCTGCGGCGATGTACACCTGCGACCGGGAGGGTCGGATCACCTTGTACAACGACCGTGCGGCCGACCTCTGGGGCCGCAAACCGACGATCGGCGATGAAGATCAAAAGTTCTGCGGAGCCTTGAAACTGTTCTTGCCGGACGGCTCTCCCATGCCTCACTCGTGCAATCCAATGGCTGACTCCATTCGCATGGGAACCGGATACCGCAACCAAGAGGTCATTATCGAACGTCCGGACGGTTCGCGGCGGCATGTGCTCGTCAACATTGATCCGCTCAAAGGCGAGGATGGAGCCATTCTCGGCGCCATCAATATCTTCACGGATATCACCGAGCGCAAACGGGCGGAAGAGGCGCTACAACGGCACGCCCACCGCCACGAGTTACTTTCGCACACCGCTTCCCGGCTGCTCGAAAGTGAAGATCCCCAGGAACTGGTCGAGGAACTCTGCCGGAAGACCATGGAATTCATCGACTGTCACGCGTTCTTCAACTTTCTGGTAGATGAGCCAGCGGGGCGACTGAAACTCAACGCATGCGCGGGTATTCCTAAGGAAGAGGTGAGTCAAATCGAATGGCTCGATTACGGGGTGGCGGTCTGTGGCTGTGTCGCGCGCGACGGTCAGCGCATCGTGGCCGAAGACATCCAGCAATCTAACGACCTTCTTACCGAGTTGGTGAGGTCTTACGGAATTGAGGCGTACTGCTGCCATCCGTTGATGATCCAAGGTCGAGTGATCGGGACCTTGTCGTTTGGCACTCGTTCAAAGCCAAATTTCACTTCGGATGACGTCGAGGTCATGAAGGCGATCACCGACCTTGTGGCGGTCGCCATGCATCGTATCCACACGGAACAATCGCTCCGTGAAAGCCAGGCGCTGCTCGCCGCAGTGCTCAGCCAAGTGCCTCTCGGTATCGGTGTGATGGACACGGAGGGTCGCTGGACCTTGACTAACCCGATCATGGACAAGCTCGTGCCGCGCGCCATCCCTTCCACGCTGCCTGACCGCATCGAACGGTGGTATGCGTGGGACAAGGACGGCCGGAGCATCCCGCCAGAGTATTGGCCGGGGCAACGAGCGCTGCGTGGCGAAGTCGTTCCCGGCCAAGAAATGTTGTTCATCGGCGACACCGGACGCGAGAGATGGATGCTCGTGAGCGCCGGACCGCTTCACGCCGGCGACGGGCGGTTGATTGGCGGGATCTGTACGATTCAGGACATTGACATGCTGCGGCGTGCGCAGGATGCGGTGCGGCGGAGCGAAGAGCAACTCGCGCTCGTCAGCAATACCGTGCCTGCGCTTATTTCGTACGTGGACACCGACTGCCGTTATCGCATGTGCAATCGCGCTTACACGGATTGGTTTGGCCTGCCGTGCGAGGAAATAGTCGGCCGCAGAATGAAAGACGTGCTTGGTGAGGAAGCGTGGCTGGCCATCGAGCCCCAGGTCCATTCGGCATTGGCGGGTGAAACGGTGGACTTCGAAACTCACGCCCGTTACCTGCGCGGCGGCACGCGATGGGTTCGTTGCATCTACACCCCCCACCGAGACGAGAATGGCCGCGTTCAGGGTGTGGTGGTACTAGTGTCCGACGTCACGGAGCGGAAGCGGGCCGAACAGGCGATCCGCAACCAGGCGGAGCAATTCGAAACGGTGCTCAATCGAGCGCCGTTAGGGGTCTATCTTGTGGATGCCGATTTCCGCATCGCCCAGGTCAACCCGATTGCCCGGCCGGTGTTCGGCGACATTCCGGATCTTATCGGCCGGGACTTCGACGAAGTGATCCATCTACTTTGGGAGAAGCGCTATGCCGACGAGATTGTCGGCATTTTCCGGCACACCTTCGAAACGGGCGAGTCCTACCTGACGCCGGAGCGGGCCGAATTTCGGATCGACCGCGGGGTGACGGAGTATTATGAATGGCGACTTGACCGTATCACCCTGCCGGACGGGCGCTATGGCCTCGTCTGCTACTTTCGGGATATTTCGGCGCAGGTACAAGCACGAGAACAAATACGTGAGAGCGAAGCACGATTCCGCACGATGGCGGATGTGTCGCCCGTTATTATTTGGGTGACCGATGCGGCGGGAGGTGTCAAATTCATCAATCAAGCCTATCGTGATTTCTGCGGAGTGAGCGACGAGGACATACGTGAACATCGCTGGCAGATGGTCGTGCATCCCGACGACCGGGAACAATATGTCGGCGAGTTTGCCCGATGCGTGCGGGATCAAACGTCGTTCTATGCCCGATGCCGGATCAAGCGCGTCGATGGCGTATGGCGTTGGATCGCTTCATACGGCGCGCCACGCTTCTCAGGGAAAGGACAATTCCTAGGCCATGTGGGGAGCAGCCCGGATATTCACGATATGCAGGAGGCGCAAGAGCGCTTGAACAGCTGGAATGTGGAACTGGAACAGGCGGTGAACGAGAAGACCGCTGAACTCCAACAGTCGCAAGAGCGTCTGCGCGCCATGGCATCGGAGCTGAATCTCGCCGAGCAACGGGAGCGCAAACGTCTGGCCACGGAGCTGCATGACCATCTGCAGCAGATGTTGGTCTTCGGCAAATTGACGATCGGGCAGAGCAAACGCCACGTGGAGGATATCCCAGTCGCAGCAGAAGCCCTGAAGAACGTGGACACGGTGTTATCCGATGCGTTGTCGTATAGCCGCACGCTGGTCGCGGAACTGAGCCCGCCGGTGTTGCGTGATCATGGCTTGGCGGCTGCGCTGAACTGGCTCGCGGAGTACATGGAACAGAAACATGGACAACGTGTGACAGTGATCGTGCCGGAAGGCGAGGGACTCAAACTTCCGGAGGATCAACGCATCTTGCTCTTTCAATCTGTACGAGAACTCTTGATCAACGCGGCGAAACATGCCGGGACGGGAGCCGCGACCGTCACGATGACCGAGAAAGAGGACGAGGTTCAGATTCAGGTGCGTGATGAGGGGCGAGGCTTCGATCTTGCTGCTGCTGCTGCTGCTGCTGCTGCTGCTGCCGGTATCCCTAGCGGCGGGATTTCGTCAAAATTTGGATTGTTCAGCATTCAGGAGCGCATGAGGGCGCTCGGAGGGTCGTTCGATATCCAATCGGTGCCAGGAGGAGGTACGACCGCGACGCTGGTGCTGCCAGTGGAGAAGCAATCAGAGAAGAAGAGGCGTGCTCCAGAGTCGGAGAGGATGGAGCGTGCCGCGCTCGCGCCAGACCAATCCGGAGCGACCCGCATTCGTGTGTTGTTGGTCGATGATCACATCATGGTGCGTCAAGGGTTACGCGCCGTCCTCGACGCCTATAACGAGATTCAACTGGTCGGGGAAGCCGGTGACGGCGAAGAAGCGGTGCGTCTCGTCGAGCAATGGCGTCCGGACGTGGTGGTCATGGACATCAGCATGCCGAAGATGAGCGGGATTGAGGCCACTGAACTGATCAAGAAACGGTACCCGGAGACGCTCATTGTGGGACTTTCGGTGAACGCGGCGGGCGAGAATCAGGAGGCGATGGAGCGTGCCGGCGCTGCTCGACTCATGACGAAAGAAGCGGCTGTCGAGCAGCTCTACGATGTGATCCAGGATGCGGTGAGGCAGACAGGAAGGTTGACATCGGACGTCCTACTTTGTAGGGGCCCGCTCGTTGAGCGCCCCTTACGGCCCTAGGAATAGGCTAGGGATACCCCTAGTTCTACTTTGTAGGTCACTCTACTACAAGCAGAGATCCTTCTTGAGGGACCGAATGTGAGCGCTGTAACTACCTCTATAAACAAACACAGAAAAGGTACACCACACAAAAGGAAGTCCTCCGTGAATCGCTCACTTGCTGAAGAAGTACCGGATCCTAAGGTGCTTCTGCAGGTTTTAAAATCGGTGAGGAGAGGAGACTTCACCGTGCAGGTGCCTGTCGAGTGGACAGGAATCGGCGGCAAGATAGCCGACGAATTGAATGCCATTATCGAGCAAAACGGCAAAATCATCGAGGAGATCAAACGAGTCAGTCATGTCGTGGGCAAGAAAGGACGCCTTTCCGAGCGCGTATCGATCCCGGATGCGACCGGGGCCTGGAAATCGGAGATCGAATCATTCAATGGGCTCATCAACGATCTCGTCCGTCCCATGAACGACATGGCTCGCGTGATCGGGGGAGTGGCCAAGGGAGATCTGACGCAAACGGTCGCGCTGGAGACGGAAGATCATCTTCTTAAAGGTGAATTCCTCAAGACCGCCAGAACGGTCAATGAAATGGTCCGCCAGCTCGATGCCTTTGCCGCGGAGGTCACCCGGGTCGCGCGGGAAGTGGGCACGGAAGGGAAACTGGGCGGGCAGGCGGTCGTGCCGGGCGTCGCCGGGACGTGGAAAGACTTGACCGAAAACGTCAATTCCATGGCGAGCAACCTCACCAATCAGGTCAGAAACATTGCCGACGTCACGATTGCGGTGGCGAACGGCGATCTGTCGAAAAAGATCACCGCCGACGTCCGCGGGGAGATCTTACAGCTCAAAGAAGCGATCAACACGATGGTGGACCAGTTGCGAAGCTTCGGGTCGGAAGTGACCCGCGTGGCCCGGGAAGTCGGGACGGAAGGGAAAT
>CAYXKP010000055.1:25273-26678 GCA_964465695.1 uncultured Nitrospira sp. | reverse complement strand
CACAGATTCCGCACGAGTTCCGGACGACTGCCCGGATCCCGGACCGCGATGCCGAAATGATGATTCTCAACACAGCGATTATCGGCCACTCGCGGTTGAGCACCGGCAAACACGAAAATACCCGACTCCCGATTGCGGCACACTTCGTTGTCGGTAAATGCAACTCGACATTCGGGCCCATACAACAGCACTCCCGAGAAGATCCCTTCCATCGCTCGGCACTGCGTGATGATGCATGTGGAGTTGAGTATATTGAGAGCCGAATGCTGATCGCTGCCGACATAGCGGAACGTCACACCGGAGATCCATCCTTCCGGCACCTCTTGTAGATAAAGCGGCCCGCTACGCCGGCAGAAGATTTGGACTCTATCTCTTCCGGCACCGACCAGCCGCACCGGTCGTTGCGTGATGACCAGCTTATCCTCATAGATCCCAGGACGGACATAGATCTGGTCCGAATCGCCCACATCCTTCAGCGCCGCACTAGGAACCGGATAACAGCCCGGATCGCCACGATCAACAACCAATGTTCGTCCGCCCAACGGGTTGGCGGGAATCGTCTCTTCGCTCACTAATGTTCTCCTAACAAGTCGTTTATTCCCTCGCCACGATCTTGACCGAGACCATTCTATTCGCAGATGCGGTATGGAACTACTTTGTACAATTCCGTGTCTTCATCTACACACCTTTTGAAGATCTTCTCAATTTATAATTTTGGAATCGAGGAACAATCCCTGTTTTTTTAGAGTTTCTCATTCGTGAACTATCGGAGTTCTGGCATATTGATTGCGTAGATAACCTCTTCGACGCCGTGCGAGAAGATGGAGGCTGGCTATGCTCCACAAATGCATCGGAATTCTCATGCTGCTCTTCGTTGTCCTTTCGACCGGCCAGTCCTTGGCTGCCCCAACTCAGCGGCAGGATTCGACCCGCCGATTATACGATCGCGTCATGGATGAATTTAAGCACCGCGACTATAAAGCCGCGATGGCGGGTTTCCAACTCTTCATCGAGTTGCATGGCGAATCCGCCTTGGCAGCCAATGCGCAGTATTGGATCGGAGAATGTCAATATCGGATGGGGCGCTATCGAGACGCGCTCAAGTCATTCTATGATGTCGTATCCAATTACCCACTCAGCCCGAAGTTGGCGGCTTCCACGCTGAAGCTCGGACAGACGTACGCGAAACTGCGTGATCATGAAAAGGCACGACTGATGTTCGACCGAGTCGTGGATCAATATCCCGATACCCCCGAAGCAGAAGTCGCCCGGAAAGCCATCGAGGTTAGCCCAAATCCTGAGGCCTCGACGAATCAATCGCCTTAGGAAGCGCAGTCCGTTTCGTCCTCTGCTGAACTTTTAACCGCAAGCTCGACAAGGCCAAGATCGCGCTGCGGCAGAACAC
>CAYXKP010000055.1:0-25263 GCA_964465695.1 uncultured Nitrospira sp. | reverse complement strand
CTCTTGGTAAACTGGCATTTGAGAATCATCGACTGGCAGATGCTCTCCATGAGTTCAAAATGGCTCTTGGACTCGCCCCCCAAAGGCCGAGTACCATGCGATGATTGCAGATGCGCTTGCGGTTAAAATAAAGCCAGGGGGTACTAGTTCGGGTCAAGTCTTGTAATACCACATATCTGCTTGGCCATTGCGTCCAGAGAATTCTGTAGACTACCAAGATTCCTCCTGGTGGCTTATTTCCGTCATCTCTATCTGACTGGCTCACAATCGCTGAATATCAATGGCACGTCTGTCATACAGTGCCGTATAATCACATTCACATGTTCCAATGACGATGGGACGATTGGCGCCGTGAATTCAATGGATGGCGTATCTTCTCATATGGACCAAGAGGGCTTGCGGTGGAGGTGCGCTGATGAAAACATTTTCCGCCTATGTGGAGTGGGATCCCGAAGCAAAATTGTATGTAGGGGTGGTCCCCGGTATTCCCGGAGCTCATAGCCAAGGACGAACGCTTGATGAGCTCCACGAGAATTTAAAAGAAGTGATCACACTGTGCGTAGAAGAGTATCAGGGCAGCTTGGATGATTTACCCCGCTTTGTCGGCTTGCAGCAGATTGATGTCGCCGTATGACGCGGCTGAGCATAGTTGATGCGAAGACGATGGAGCGGGTGTTGCTTGCGCTTGGCTTCCACATCATTCGCCAGAAGGGCAGTCATGTCTTCTATCGACATCCCGACGGGCGAACGACCACTCTCCCACATCACCCGGGCCGAGATCTCGCCCGGCCACTTATCCGAGAGATCCTCCGTGAAATTGAGTTGAACCCTGAACAGTTTCGGGAAGTTTTAAGTACGCTCTAGCTTACCCCTCCTCAGTCTATGAGATCCCACCGAGCTACCGCGTCATTCCTCCGCAGTAATGCCCAATCGAGCAGTCAGATCCGGCAGCGAATGGGTTTTCTTTGGCTGCAACTTCGTCAGCTTGATCCCCGCTGCGTCGAGCACCGACTCGATGACGCGCCGCCGGTCAGCCTGATAATGATCGGAAGATTCCCGCTCGATTTGCACGACTCGTTCGACGCGACAGGACCCGGGGTGGACCAAGACAAAATCGACGCGCTTGAGCGCGATTTGGCGTAACACATGGGAACGCATTTTCCCCGCCGCTTCGACGGTGACGAACGACCATAACGGCACCTGACAGAACACGAGGTAATGTTCTTGGACGGCCATTTGCAGGAGGCTGTACAACGCCACCTCGTCCTCAGCAAGGAATCGGGCGGATTCGACGGTAACCCCCGGAGGAATGACAAACGGCGACAACTGTTTCTTTTTTCGGCGCGCTTTTAGATACCACCAAAGACCGGCGATCACGGTGATGATGACCGCACCGACCAACAAGATTCTCATTTCTGCCTACTTTCGCCCTTTGCGCAATCGCTCATACCACCGTGGGCCGTTTGGGACGATGCAACCTAGTAATCTGGGGGACGATGCTCCCGTCACAGACGGCACATTGCCGCACTGTTCCATGACGGTCTGATAGGCCAGGACGGCAAAAGCCACCGATTCCAGCGCTTTACTATCCCAACCGTGCGATTCAAACGACGTGACGGACACCGGTGCAAAGATCTCCGCTAAATGTCCCATGACCGCGCGGTTCCGGACACCGCCGCCACCGACGATCACCTCGTCGATTCCTCCCTTGATCCACCGCCTTGCCGTACCGACCGCTTCAGCCGTCCAGCGGCTACAGGTGGCAAGGAGATCTTCAATCGGTAGCCGACGTGTTTGCTGCCAATTGAGTAATTCATCCAGCATCTTGGCGCCGAACGCTTCACGACCGGTCGATTTTGGAGGTGCCTGCGAAAGATACGGATGGGCGAGTAGTTTGGCCAATAATCGTGAGTCGACACGGCCCTTCCCCGCCAAACGCCCCTCACGGTCCATCGAGGCCCGCCCATTCGTCGCGCGAGACATGAGGCCGTCGAGAACCATATTGGCCGGTCCCGTGTCGAACGCGACGAGTGCCTCGGAGCCTGATCCCCGGGGAAGATAGGTGACGTTGCTGATGCCGCCAAGATTCACGATAAGCCGTGCGCGGCGGGGATGCCGAAACAGCAACGCGTGCACCCCGGGAGTAAGCGGCGCCCCCTGCCCGCCGGCCGCGATGTCTCGGGGCCGGAAATCGGCCACGGTGGTAATGCCGGTGCGTTCGGCAATTACCGCCGGTTCGGCGATTTGAAGTGTAGAGCGTATGGCGCCTACACCCGTATCCTTAATGCCATACGGCAGGTGGTGCACCGTCTGGCCGTGAGACCCGATCAGATCCACATCCTCCGGCGACAATTGAGCCGACCGAATGACTCCCAAGGCGGCGTCGGCAAACCATTCGCCTAAGAGGGCATTCAGATGACAGATGTCCGTCACCGTTCCGGAAAGCGATGCCGACAGAATTCGTTGCTGCAGCGAACGAGGATAGGGGAGCGAATGAAACGCCGTCATCTCGACACGGAGGCCGGTTTTCTTACGGACGATGGTGACCAAGGCCGCATCGACTCCGTCGGCTGAAGTGCCTGACATCAATCCGACGACTTTCATCTCAGGGATCCTTTCATAATCCGCACGAATGCCGAGGTGCCGGGGCTACGCTAATCGAACTTTCGTGTAGGGTCAAGGAGTCGAATGGACAGGGCCTAACAGGATATCGAGCAAGTCCGCCGGCGGCGTTCGTCCTTCATGATGTCGTTGACACCATAAATCCGCGGATGGTACCGTCCCCGCCCATGTTTCTCCTCGATCATGTGCGGAAGCTGCCTGTTCTTTCCCCCCTGCTTGCGCTGGCCGTTTTCCTTCCTGTCTCGGGCACCAGTACAGAGGCTCGCGACCCGATTCCCGTCGTGGTCACGATCCCCGTTTTGAAAGATTTGGCTCAGCAGGTCGGTGGTCAGTATGTACGGGTCGTATCGTTGTTGAACGGGTATGAAAACGAGCATACCTATTCTCCCAAGCCCACCGATCTGGTGGCGGTCCGGAAGGCGAGATTGCTGTTGGAGATCGGCATGGGACTTGAAGTCTGGGTTTCATCGCTGGTGAAGAGCGCCGGGGGCCGATCGCTGCGTGTGGTCACGACGTCCCAAGGGGTCGCGTTGATTCACGATGATGCCGATAACCATGAAGAGCCGCATCACGAAGGAACAGCTGGTAATCCTCATATCTGGCTGGACCCCGAGAATGTCGCCACCATGCTGCGCCACATCACCGAGGCCCTCATCGAAGTGGACCCACGTCATGCGGAAGAATTCCGAACCAATCAAGCCGTCTACCTTCAGCGGCTGGGCGAGTTGCAAAAAGAACTGTCCGCCCGCACGCAGCGGCTATCCGACCGACGTTTCATCGCGCATCATCCGGCTTGGCCCTATTTGGCGAAGCGCTTCAACCTTGACATCGTCGGCACGATTCATCGGCAGTCCGGCACAGAACCATCCGCCCTCCACCTACAGTCGCTTATCGAGAAGATGAAAAAGGAGAACGTCCGAGTTATCGTGTCCGAAGTTCAACTCAGCCGTCGGCTCCCCGAGCTACTGGCGACGGAAACCAAGGCCCATGTCGTCGTGTTGACGACGATGCCGGGCGGGTTGGCGGGAACCGAGACCTACCTCGACATGCTTCGCTATAATGTGCTCCAATTGATCAACGCATTGGAGACCGCCTCGTAGTCGTTCCCATCTTGCCGCCGGGAAGGAGCTTCGGATTCCGTGTCTGACCCCCGTGAACCCATCATCCATTTCGACCATGCCTCTTTCGGATTTCCCGGACTCATTGCCCTCAAAGATATTTCATTGGCTATCTACGAGGGCGAATTCGTGGGAGTCATCGGCCCAAACGGATCAGGCAAGACGACGCTGTGCCGAGCCGTACTGGGGCTTCTCGCGCCCGTGGAGGGACATCTTCGCATCTTTGACTGCGCCTGCGACGAGCTCCGGTGCCACCATCGTGCCAAAATCGGCTACCTCCCGCAGAAAGGGGTGGTTGATCGAAATTTTCCGGTGACGGTCCTCGAAACGGTGATGATGGGTCGTTATGGGGCATTGGGTCTGTTCAAGCGTCCGGGAAGAAAGGACTACGACATCGCACTGGAAGCTTTGACTCAGGTCGGAATGGAGTCTCACAAGGACGATGCTCTCGGGCACCTGTCCGGCGGTCAGCAACAGCGCGTCTTCATCGCCAGGGCACTGGCCCAGCAACCCAAGGTGCTGATATTGGATGAACCGACAACCGGCCTGGATATCACGACCCAACACAATGTTATTGAGTTGGTCCAGCATCTCCATGACGAACTTCAACTCACCGTCCTGCTGATTACCCACGACATCAATATGATCCGATCGCGGGTGGATCGATTGGTTCTTCTCAAAACCAGACTCTTCGCCGCCGGCACTCCGTCAGAAGTCCTCAAACCCGAGATCCTGTACCAGGTGTATGGCAAAGAGCTGGTCATTACGGAGAAAGATCTCGTCATCGTCGAAGACTACCACCATCACCACTAGCAGGCTGTTGAAAACTATTTTATGCTCGATAACTCTCGGCATCTTGGAGGTCCCAGATCCAATCCAGATAACCCACAGGATGTTCAAAAGGCCTTCCAGCAAGGCCGCAGCGAGGTCCACGACGCGAAGAGTAGTGAGCGTCACGTCTGCGGACGGGCGCGAGTTGGTGAGCGCCCAGTGCCTTGGAGGCGAAGCGTAACCCATTTTTACTCTGCCCACCCATCGCCTATCGGAACAGGCGTTTACCCGGGCCGTACGTTGGACCTCCGAGCGATGCGAGAACGAAGCTGGAGGATTTTTTAAACATCCTGTTAGGAAGTGACTGCAGGTAATGCTTGACCTCCTCGCCTACGACTTCATGCAACGCTCCCTCCTCGCCGCCGCGATGGTGGGCGGGCTCTGCTCCGTCATCGGCGTGTTCGTCGTGTTGCGGGGATTGGCCTTTGTGGGAGCCGGGACGTCGCATGCCGCGTTCGCGGGCGTGGCACTCGGCTACTTGATGGGATGGCCGCCGTTGCTCCCGGCTATTTTGTTCGGTCTTGCGACGGTCTGGATTACCGGCTGGGTAGAAGAACGTGGCCGAATGAAGTTGGATGTGTCGATCGGCATTCTCTATACCACGACCATGGCCCTCGGGATCCTCTTTATCGGCTTGATGAAAACCTACAACGCCGAAGTGTACGGATACTTATTCGGCAGTGTTCTTTCCGTCACTCCTGAAGAACTTCAGATCATCGGAGCCTTGAGCGTGCTCGTGTTGGGCCTCCTTCTGCTGTTTGCCAAAGAACTCTATTTCATCGCGTTCGATCAGGAGATGGCTGAAGCCTCCGGCGTACCGGCACGACAGATATTTTTTCTCCTCCTGACGTTGGTCGCCTTGACGGTGGTCGTTTCGCTGAAAATCGTCGGAGCCATCTTGGTATTTGCCATGATCCTGATTCCCGCCTCGACCGCCTACCAATTCACTCACAGTCTCGTTGCACTCACTCTCTATTCCGCAGTGATTGGAACTACGACGTCAGTAGCCGGTGTCGTGATGTCGGCCTTGTGGGATGTCCCGTCCGGTCCGGCCATCGTTTTACTGGCCACCTCGTTATTTTTCATCTCCGTTTTTTTCTCCCCCAAACGTGTGCGCGCACGGCCGGCTCATTCGCATTAGGACATCTGGCTCCGCCTGCGCCATACGGCGATGGATGCGTGTTGTAGAGGCGGATGATCCCCGATCTGCCGGTCGCCTCATCACCAGGCAGTTATTGGTTGATTCACCCTAGTAGAACACAGTATTTTCTTCGTGACTTTGGGGTCGTTGTTGTACTGTCGGGCATACCGCGTGAGCGTCTGCGCCGTGGGATGCCGAGGAGAATCGCGTTCCGCCTGACTGAACCACACAGAGTCAGTGCGTGCAGGATGACGCGAACGTGTGCGCGTACGAATCAGAGAGATGACGTGGCACACCCAACTGTACGAGAGGAGGAGATTCATGCGTAGGCTGTCATTCGCAGCAGGATTGGGA
This sequence comes from uncultured Nitrospira sp., assembly GCA_964465695.1. Lineage (GTDB taxonomy): Bacteria > Nitrospirota > Nitrospiria > Nitrospirales > Nitrospiraceae > Nitrospira_D. Next base: position 19,197 of record CAYXKP010000055.1, on the reverse strand, counting down.
GTATGGTTCTCGGTTCTCATCAGCCTCTCCGCGCTTCCGACACCCGTTCTGGCGGAAGAGTTCGGCGGGACTGAACGAGGCAGTTGGATATTGGGATTTCGAGCGGGATTTGCACCGCTGACCCAACAGCTTTCCGAAAACACCTCGACCTCGATCGGGCCGCTCGTCAATTTTCAAGGCCTGTACAGTGTAAACACCTGGCTCTTGGTCGGAATGATGCTTGAGTGGGAACGGCATGGCGTGAGCGTCGAGCAGCCGGACGTGGATCTCGGACATCAAGATACGGTTTCGGTGTTGCCGACGGTGGAACTGCGACCCGTAAAGCTGGGCCGGATCATTCCCTACGTCAATATGAGCTTCGGCGTGAACGTCAATAGTTTCGGCGAAGATACCCCGATTCGAATCAGCCCCAGCAATACCTTTGCCTGGCGACTCGGGTGGGGAGGGGATTACCGGCTCAATGAACGGTTTGCCCTTAACGTAGAATGGGCCTACAAACGAAACGACGGCCATACGACCGGTACCGGCGGCAGGAACGATGACTGGAATGCGTCTTCGTTCGGGTTTCTCTTCGGTGGGAAGATGTTCTTTTGAACCTGATCTTTTCAGAGCTTGGCTGCCGGCCTCTGCAATCGGTGAGGCGAATGGCGAGCGGTCTTCTTATTCCACATGACTGTTCCGGCTTCGGCTCCATACCATACCCGTCTGTTCTTTTGAGCTGAAGCCGAGTTTTTCATAAAAACCCGGCCGTCGGGTACAAAGCCAAAAAAGCTCCACTCGTGTAAGGCGTGGGTGATCGAGGATTCGCCGGACGATTTCGGTTCCTACGCCTTGCCCCTGATACGGACGGTCGACGATCACATCCCAGATCGTCGCGCGGTAGGTAAAGTCGGTGAGCACTCGACCAAACCCGATGAGACGATCACCATCCCATGCGCAGAGGGTCAGGTCGGTATGACGCAGCATTTCCTTCACGTCATCGAGAGATCGGCCTTTGGCCCATGGGGCTTGGTGGAACAACCCGAGCAGCTGCGATGCGTCAGGGGGCTCGTTATGGGAGTAGGTGACAGCAGACTTGAGGGTTGGAGGCATCTTGTACTAGAGTATCCTCCCGAATTGAGCAGGAGTGTACGAGGAAACCGATGTCAACGCAAGTCCGGACCTGCCCAAAGTGCTTCCAACTCATGTGGCTGAAAGCGGATGAGTTCGAGGTACTCGACGATGAAACCGTTCGAGCGAAGTGTCCTCATTGCGGCAGCATATCCCGCTTCAAGCTCGTTACGGTTGGAGCGAATGCCCTGGGCCCAAAGATGGGTCACTAGCAGCCTGTCAGATACCTTGACGCGGGCCGTCCAACTCCGGCTTATTGCCGGGAAGAACTTTGTGTAGGGCGGCGCGGTATTCCTTGATTCGCTTTTCATCGGCCCGCCCCATCTCGATTTCCTGATCCCGCTGCATTCGTTCCAAGTGATCCAACGTCGAGAGAAGTGGTTGGACGGTTCCGAGAAGGTTCCCCATTTCAAACGCTTCAAGAGATGAGACCAATGATTCATTCAGCGCCTTGTAGGGAGTCCCGGCACTCTGGCTTCGAACACGTGAGACGATGGTCTCGTAGCTATCGACTGTCTCGAATGAAGGCTTCAGTCCGGAGGGCAGCGCGCTCAGATGAACGATGGGCGGAAGTTTGGCGGCATAGGATTTGATGTGAGTCGTCAACCCTCCCACGGCATCGAGTATGTCACCGGTCAGCATGCATCCTCAGTGACATGTAAGTCGGCGACAGGGCGGCGCGACTTCTTATCGCTCGGGATGAGCTGTTCAAGCGCCTGCATGACCCGCTCCATATCGCCGGGCATCGATCTCGTGAAGTCCTCCGTTTTGCCCGTCACCGGATGAGTAAAACCAAGGGTTCTGGCATGGAGCATCACCCGGGGAATTTCCACCGCATCGATCGTACAGACCTTCCGTCCGCCGTACGTGTGATCGCCTAGGATGGGATGTCCCAAGGAGGCGAGGTGGACCCGAAGCTGATGGGTTCTCCCCGTTCTCGGATAGAGCAACACATGGGAGGCCATCGTGCCATAGCGGCGGTCCACCACATATTCCGTTATAGACTCCTTGGGGCTTGTGGTCCTCGAAGAAAACTTCTTCCGGTCTTTCGTATCGCGACCGATCGCCAGCTCGATCAGTCCACGGCCTTTCTTGGGGACCCCCCAGATCAATGCCTCATAGACACGGGTGATCGTATGGAGCTTGAACTGCGCTGCAAGGGCACGATGGGCCGCATCGGTCTTGGTAATCACCATGACGCCGGACGTTTCTTTATCCAGCCGATGAACGAGACCGGGCCTCTCCTTCCCCCCGATGGTCGAGATGGTGCCGCCCGACGTTTGGAAATGATGCAACAGTGCGTTGACCAGCGTTCCGGTCCAATTGCCCGGGGCGGGATGGACCACGATTCCGGAGGGCTTGTTCAAGACGAGAAGAACGTCGTCTTCCGCGAGGATGTCGAGCGGAATCGCCTCGCCCTTCATCGAGAGCGGCTCCGGCTTCGGCACATCCATCGTGATCCGATCGCCTGGTTTGATCTTGTGACTGGGTTTCACCGCTTGATCGTTGATTCGAATACGGCCCTGTTCGATCAATCGCTGTAAGGCTGACCGTGAAATATCCCGCTCTCGGTTGACGAGAAAGAGATCCAGCCGCTTGGGCTGTTCTCCGGACGTGACGATAAATTCGGTAATCATGGGCAGAACACGCTACTAAAGAGCCTCGGTCAAATGCAATGACCGGCGATTTGCTTCTTTCGTGAGAAGGAGCCCATATTAGGCGGTCCGTCTCCGAGAATCCGCTCATAAAGGCGTCTGATCCGTCTTTTTGACGTCTCTGTCGCCGGAGTGATTGCAGCCGGAGAAGTGTTTTTGTTAGGGTGCGCCCTCTGGAGTCACTCACATGGGCATACAGTTTTCACATTACGATCCTGAAGGATTTTATGACGAACTGTATGAGGAGAAGGGTCAACCACGACCTGGAAGCACCCTCTTGCTCAGAAAGTTCGCGTCACTGCCGGAAGGAGAACTCAAAAAGCGCCAGGAAGCCGCGGAACGCGTCATTCTCAACATGGGGATGACGTTCGGCGTCCATGGAAGCGATGACGGCCATGAACAAATCTTCCCGTTCGACATCGTGCCGCGGATCGTTACCGCATCGGATTGGGAACGCATCGAATCCGGGCTTCGTCAGCGGATGCGCGCGTTGAACCTGTTCATCGACGACGTGTACCACGACCAAAAGATCCTCAAGAACGGCGTGATCCCCAGTGAACTGATTTATTCCGGCAAAGGCTTCTTGCTCCCATGCATGGGTCTCCGCCCTCCCCGAGGCATCTGGTGCCACATTGCCGGGATCGACCTGGTTCGAATCGGTGATGGACAGTACTATGTCCTCGAAGACAACACCCGTTGCCCGTCCGGGGTGGCCTACGTGTTGGAGGCCAGACAGGTCATGAAACGGACATTCCCGGAGTTGTTCGAAGCCTATCGCGTGCGGCCGGTCGATGGGTATCCGAGCCAACTCTTGGAAACCCTCCGGTCCCTTTCGGATCTCCCCGATCCGACCGTCGTGATCCTTACACCGGGCATCTTCAATTCGGCCTATTACGAACATTCCCTGCTGGCCCAAAAGATGGGGGTCGAATTGGTCGAGGCCAGTGATTTGGTGGTCGTGGATGGATTCGTCCATATGCGGACCACCAAGGGATCTCAACGGGTGGACGTCATCTACCGGCGAGTCAATGACGACTATTTGGACCCGCTCGCGTTTCGGAAAGATTCCGTGCTGGGAGTCCCCGGCCTGATGGAATCCTACAAGAGAGGCAGGGTGGCGCTCGCCAATGCGCCCGGGACCGGCGTGTCGGACGATAAAGCCGTCTATGCCTATGTCCCGAAGATCATCAATTATTACTTGGCGGAGGAACCGATCCTCCCGAACGTGCCTACGTATGTCTGCTCGGATAGACGGGACCGCGCTTATGTCTTGGAACATTTGGATCAATTGGTCGTGAAGGCCACCAACGAAGCCGGGGGATACGGCATGATGATCGGCCCTCACGCCTCGAAACAGGAACGTGAAGACTGCGCCCGGCGCATCGAGGCAGACCCGCGTAACTACATCGCCCAACCAACCCTCGCGCTTTCGCGCGTGCCTACCTTGGTGGAGGATCATCTGGAAGGTCGGCATGTCGATCTGCGGCCCTACGTCCTGTACGGCCGTGAGGTGTATGTCTTGCCGGGAGGCATGACGCGCGTGGCGTTGCGGAAAGGATCTCTCGTGGTGAATTCTTCCCAAGGTGGAGGGAATAAAGACACATGGGTTCTCTCATGAGCGCCTCCTTCACGAACGGGCTGGATACCGGCAACGGTCGGATATTCCGTGAATACGCATGGCCTGGTCCGCGATGCTGAGCCGAGTCGCCAGTTCCATTTATTGGTTGAACCGCTACATCGAGCGGGCGGAAAACTATGCCCGGTTCATCGAAGTGAACTTGAACCTCACGCTCGATCTCCCCAGAGGCACGATGGAGCAATGGCAGCCCTTGGTGGCCACCACGGGCGATCATGAGAGTTTTACCGGTCGCTACGGAAAGGCGACCAAAGAAAACGTGACCCAATTTCTCTCGGCCGATGCCGCAAATCCCAACTCGATTCTGTCCTGCCTTCTGGCGGCACGTGAAAATGCCCGGTCGGTCCGAGAAGTGATCTCCACCGACATGTGGGAACAGGTCAACCGGTTTTACCTTACGGTGCGGGAGGCCGTTTCAAAAGGTTTGTCCAGCCGAAATCTCCACATGTTTTTGACGGACGTGAAAGCGAACAGCCATCTTTTTTTGGGCATTACTGATGCCACCATGTCGCACGGAGAAGGGTGGCATTTCGCGCGACTCGGCCGGTTGCTGGAACGAGCGGACAAAACCTCCCGCATTCTCGACGTGAAATACTTCATGTTGCTGCCGACCGTCGATGAAGTCGGCACGCCGTTCGATATCATCCAGTGGTCCGCCCTGTTGAAGTCCGCCAGTGCGCTTGAGATGTATCATAAGCGTTTCGGCCGCATCTCCCCTGACGATGTGACCGCGTTTCTGATTCTCGACTCCACGTTCCCTCGAGCCATCCGGTACTGTCTCATTAAGAGTGAAGATTCGCTGCACGCCATCTCCGGGTCGGAGCATGGGTCCTATCAAAACCAAGCCGAAAAACGGCTGGGACGTTTGCGCGCCGAGTTGGACTTCGGCGATCTGGAGGATTGCGTGGCCGGCGGGCTGCACGAGTTCCTGGATCAGTTTCAAGCGGAGCTCAATCGCGTAGGAGACGCCATTTGCGAGACCTTTTTCGCCCCTCGTCCGATTCACAGCACAATCACCGCAGCGGAGGCACAATGACCTTTTGTCTAGGGATGAAAGTGGAGGACGGACTGATCGGCATTGCCGACACTCGAGTCACCACAGGAGCCGAATGCATTACCGCGCGAAAGGTTTCCATCCATCAGCATGGGAGGCATTCGATGTTTCTCATGACCTCGGGCCTGCGCTCCGTGCGTGACAAGGCCGTCACCTATTTCGACGAAGCCATCAACGAGAGCGACCAGACGTTCGACAAGCTGTTCAAAGCCGTCAACGTGTTTGCGGCTCAGATTCGCCGAGTCGCCGACGAGGATAAGGCTGCGCTCGATAAAGCGGGGTTGCTCTTCGACCTCCACGCATTGGTCGGGGGACAGCTGGAAAACGATCAGGAGCACAAGCTGTATCTCATCTACCCGCAGGGAAACTGGGTGGAGGTGAGCGAAGGCACGCCTTATTGCATCATCGGCGAGACAGGCTATGGAAAACCGCTCCTCGATCGCGTGCTGCGGTACCACTCCGACATGGACCTCGCTCTGAAGGTGGGATTTCTTGCGTTCGATGCCACCCGCACCAGTTCAGCCAGCGTCGAATACCCTCTCGATGTCGTGCTCTATCGGCACGATACCTTCGATATCATTGAACATCGCTTTCAGAAGGATGATCTCGCCGAGATTTCGTCTTGGTGGCAGTCCCGTATTTGCGAATCGGTGGAAAAGCTGCCGTCCAAGTGGATCGACAGTCTGCTCGCCTCCCTCCCTCACGCCACCAGGTCATCAGCGAAAGACTGTTCAGATTGAATCCTTGTGAGTTGGTGCATTAGCGAGCCGGCCAGAGCTGCTCTTTCACTGTAGACTATATGCCGGCGATTGGACAGGCTGCAGGGTCGGAGAGTATGCTTCTGTATCGTATGACTGTGCGGGCGTATCATCTGCTGCGAACGAGGGAACGGAACCGTGTCGTTGGTACCTTCCCACGATTGCTTTCTTCTCCAAGAAACTACCGGTAACACTCCCCTACCCACTGACTCCTGCGATTCCAGTAGACCCTTCCAAACCGCTCACGTTGTTTTCCGGACTGATCCTGCTCCGGTTTTGGTTCGTTTGCTGACACAACTATTTCTCCTATCAATTGCCATGCAATCCATCTGCTCGCGAGGTGCGATCGGTCAGTCAGGCGATCCATCCGCTTGCACAACCGGGAGGTATCTATGGCATCCTTCACAAAAGTGTCGTGGGGAGCTGCTCTGTTGGGATTGGCACTAGGAAGCGCGACGGTCTTATCGTCAGGTCGTGTCTTGCCTGAAACCACATCAGTCAACCTTCCGATTGATGTGGTAGCCGATTATATCCACGCCGTTATCGAGGCTGATCGAGACTTGTATACCAGACATGTCGTTGAACGCATGCAAGCGAAAGGGATCGTTGTCGCCTCGGAAAACTGGGAGGAAAAGAATACATTGCCGCTCCCTGCCCAATTCCTGATGGAATCCGGACGGCATGTCGGTAAGAAAGGCATAGGGATGCAGTACCGGCTGATCAGCTTGTGGCCGATCAACAAGCGTAACATCCCGACGAACCCGCTCCAGAGCATCGGGCTCGGTACTATTTTGACTCAGCCCAACCGCCCCTTTACGGGGATCACGAAGGTCGGCAATACCCGTTATTTTGAGGCGGTGTATCCCGATCTGGCTGTAGCCCAAGCTTGTATCGGGTGCCACAATGCCCATCCTGACAGCCCGAGGCGGGACTTCAAGCTTAATGATGTCATGGGAGCGATCGTGATTAGTATACAGTTGGCAGAATAGCCGACCGGCGTTCTAAAAGCAGCGGCCGTTGAACAACTATGAGCTTGGAAAATGTCCGCGGCGCCGTCGGAATTCTGATCGGCAGAACTGAGCTACGTGGCCGATGACGTGGATGAGCGAACGGACTCGCGTGGCGCTAGAAGATTGATCGGCTATGCGCGACTGGTTTTTCGCGCGCGTTCGGCGATTTTCTTGCGGAGGCGAGCCTTCTCCAGGCTGATCTGGGCTTCTTTGACTTCGGACGGCAATCCGCCCGCCTGAAGACGTCGCTCTGCCTCGGCGACTTTGGCCGTCGCCCGGTCCACATCGATGTCTTCCGCCTTCTCCGCAACTTCCGCCATGACTGTGACTTTGGTCGGGGTGACTTCGGCAAAGCCCCACAAAACGGCCATTGAATGGGCCTGACCATCAATACGATAACGAAGCTCGCCGATACGAAGGGTCGTCAAGAAATGGCAGTGACCAGGAAGCACGCCGAACTCTCCTTCGGACCCAGGGGCAATGACTTCATCCACCTGCTGGCTCAGCAGTTGTTTTTCCGGTGTCACAACTTCCAATAAAATCTTCCCCGCCATTTTACTCCCTCGCACTTCCCAAGCGCAGCCGGTGGGCTGATCTCATTGCGCGCATTGACCGAGCACTGTTCTATCGTGCGCGGGCAGCGAGCAGGAGATTAGCCCGCCGGCTCGCGCTCACACCTTTACTCCCATTTTCTCCGCCTTAGCCACGGCTTCCTCGATCGGACCCACCATATAGAACGCCTGCTCCGGCAAGTGATCGTACTTGCCGTCGAGGATCTCCTTGAAGCTGCGGACCGTGTCTTTAAGCTTGACGTACTTGCCCGGCGCGCCGGTAAACGCTTCAGCCACGTGGAACGGCTGTGAGAGGAAACGTTGAATCTTCCTGGCGCGGGCCACGACCATCTTGTCGTCTTCCGACAACTCGTCCATGCCGAGAATCGCGATAATATCTTGGAGGTCCTTGTAACGCTGAAGGACGGACTGCACGCCGCGCGCCACCTTGTAATGTTCTTCTCCGATGATCTGAGGATCGAGAATCCGTGACGTCGAGTCCAGGGGGTCGACCGCCGGATAAATGCCCAACTCGGCGAGTGATCGGGACAATACGGTGGTTGCATCCAAGTGCGCAAAGGCCGTCGCCGGGGCCGGATCGGTCAAGTCGTCTGCCGGCACGTAGATGGCCTGCACGGAAGTGATCGAGCCTCGTTTGGTCGATGTAATGCGCTCCTGTAACGCGCCCATCTCCGTCGACAGGTTGGGCTGATAGCCGACGGCGGAAGGCATGCGGCCCAGCAGCGCGGACACTTCCGAACCAGCTTGGGTAAACCGGAAAATATTGTCCACGAAGAGCAAGACGTCCTGATTCTCTTCGTCGCGGAAATATTCCGCGACCGTGAGGCCGGTCAATCCCACGCGAAGACGCGCGCCGGGCGGCTCATTCATTTGGCCATAGACCAGCGCAGCTTTGGATTTGGTGAAATCGTCCGGATCGATGACCTTCGACTCCTGCATTTCGTGCCAAAGATCGTTGCCTTCACGGGTCCGCTCTCCGACGCCGGCGAACACCGAGAATCCGCCGTGGTGTAAGGCGATGTTGTTGATCAATTCCATGATAATGACGGTTTTGCCCACACCGGCTCCGCCGAATAACCCGACCTTCCCGCCCTTGCTGTAGGGTTCGAGCAGGTCCACGACTTTAATGCCCGTCTCCAGCACCTCGGTCTTGGTTTCTTGATCTTCCAGCTTGGGAGCAGGCCGGTGGATCGGATAGGTCTTCTTGGTCTTGAGAGGCCCTTTTTCATCGACCGGTTCACCGAGCACGTTGATCAGACGACCGAGTGTCTCGCGCCCCACCGGCACGGAAATCGGCGCTCCGGTATCCTGCACATCCATTCCGCGCGTCAACCCGTCGGTCGAAGACATGGCAACGCCCCGCACGCGGTTTTCACCGAGATGCTGCGCGACTTCGAGCGTGATATTGACAGCGGGTTTGCCCGCGGACTTATTCTCATCCTGCATCACCTTGATCGCATTATAGATGTTCGGCAACCGGCCCGGAGGGAATTCCACGTCTACAACCGGTCCGATGACTTGAATGACTTTTCCTGTACTCATATCGCTCCTCTTCCCTCGTTATTCGTTGAACGTTATCCGTTAACCGTTTTCTATTGCTCTTCTGCCCTGACTGTTCGTTCACGGTTAATGATTCACGTTTCACGGCTCATTTGAGTGCTTCGGCGCCGCCGACGATATCCATGAGTTCTTTCGTAATCGCCGCCTGCCTGGTTTTGTTGTAGTAGAGCGTGACTTTCTTGATGAGTTGGCCGGCGTTGCGCGTCGCTCCATCCATGGCGGCCATACGGGCGCCATGTTCGGCCGCCGCCGACTCGAGCAAAATCCGATAGGCCTGCACTTGGAAATGTTTCGGCACCAGGGCGTTCAGCAGTTCCGCTTCCTCCGGCTCGTACAAGTAGCTGCCGCTGGCCGAGCCTTCCATTTGCGCCGCGCCGAACTCGACCTGAGCATCGACGGGGAAGAGTTTTTCGACGATCACGCGCTGCTGAATGGCCGATTTGAATTCGTTGTAGACGACGTACAGCTCGTCGAACGTGCCCTTGACGAAGTTATCGGTGAGGTCGCCGCCGATGTCGATCGCATGCTCGAAGCTCAATTTATCGAAGATACCGGTCCACTCCTGACGGATCGGCCAGCTGCGACGCCGAAAATAGTCGCGGCCTTTGCGGCCGATGAGGCTCAGGTTCACCTGCAAGCCTCGCGCTTCGCACTGCCGGACGAATTCGGAGCTCTTGCGGACGATGTTGCCGTTGAACCCTCCGCACAACCCACGGTCGCTCGTGACGACGAGCACTTCGATCTTCTTCCCTTCGCGCTTCTGAAGAAGAGGATGGGATGAGCGATTCACCCGTTGGCTCAGATTGCTCAACACGCCGCGCATCTTATGGGCATAGGGACGCGCCGAAAGAATGCGGTCCTGCGAGCGCTTGAGCTTTGCCGCGGCCACCATCTTCATGGCTTTGGTGATCTTTTGAGTATTCTTGAAGGCCGCTATCTTGCGGCGTAGGGATTGTAGGCTTGGCATTTTCTTCGTATCTCGTCGTTCGTCACTCGTATCTCGTGTTCGAACGCTTCACGAAATACGCCGTACCGTACCTGGGTCGTTACTTCGTTCCGTATCCCATCTTCTGCTTGAAGGTCGTGATGATCTCTTTCAACCGACCGCCGACCTTTTCGTCGATCTTGCCGATGGTGGTGACTTCCTTTTTCAGCTCCGCATGGTTCTGCTGGATGTAGTGGAGCAGATCGCTTTCGAACTGTTGCACCTTATCGACCGGCACGTCGTCGAGGAATCCGTTGACGCCCGCATAGATCGAAAGGACCTGATCGGCCACCGGCATCGGCTTATACTGACCCTGCTTGAGCAATTCCACCATGCGCACGCCCCGCGCAAGCTGCATCTGGGTGGCCTTATCCAGCTCGCTCCCGAATTGAGAGAACGCGGCCATCTCGCGATATTGCGCGAGGTCCAATCGAAGCGTACCGGCCACCTGCTTCATGGTCTTGATCTGCGCGGATCCTCCGACCCGGGAGACCGACAGACCGACGTTGATCGCCGGGCGGATACCGGAGTAGAAGAGATCGCTCCCCAGATAGATCTGACCGTCCGTAATCGAAATGACGTTCGTCGGAATGTACGCCGACACGTCGCCGGCCTGCGTTTCGATGATGGGAAGCGCCGTAAGACTGCCCCCGCCTAATTTGTCGCTCAGTTTGGCTGCGCGTTCGAGCAACCGGGAGTGCAGATAAAACACATCGCCCGGATAGGCTTCGCGTCCCGGCGGCCGGCGGAGCAACAGCGAAAGCTGGCGGTAGGCCACCGCGTGCTTCGACAAGTCGTCATACACGATCAGCGCGTGTTTGCCGTTGTCCCGGAAGTATTCCCCGATGGCCGCACCGGAAAAAGGCGCCAGGAATTGCATCGGCGCCGGATCGCTGGCGCTAGCGGAGACCACCATGCTGTACTCCATGGCATGGTTTTCTTCGAGCGTTTTCACGACGCGGGCGACGGTCGAGCGCTTTTGGCCGACGGCGACGTAGATGCAGAAGACGTTCAATCCTTTTTGATTGATGATCGTATCGACCGCAATCGCGGTTTTCCCCGTCTGGCGGTCGCCGATGATCAATTCGCGCTGGCCGCGCCCGATCGGGATCATGGCGTCGATGGCCTTGATGCCGGTCTGGAGCGGTTCACGAACGGATTGGCGGGTATTCACGCCGGGCGCCACGACTTCGATGCGGGAGGAGTGTTGCGACTTGATCGGGCCCTTGCCGTCGATCGGCTGACCGATGGCGTTCACGACGCGGCCCACCAGGGCCTCGCCGACCGGGATTTCCGCGATGCGTCCCGTCCTCTTGACCGGATCGCCTTCCTTGATGCCGACATCGTCGCCCATCAACACGGCGCCGACATTGTCTTCTTCGAGGTTCAGCGCGATGCCGTAGAGCCCGCCGGGAAATTCGAGCATCTCGCCGGCCATGGCTCCGTCGAGGCCGTACACTTTCGCGATGCCGTCGCCGACCTGGATGACGGACCCGGTCTCCTTGACATCGACCTGTTTGTCGAAGCCTTTGATCTTTTCTTTGATGATCGCACTGATTTCGTCTGCCCTGATCTGCATGGCTACTCCTTATTCTCGCGTCAACAGGACTTGCAAATCGCGCAAGCGACCTCGGACGGTGCCGTCGACGACCGTACTGCCGATGTGGATCTGCAAGCCGGCGAGGTGACTGGCATCGGTCTGAAACGTGACATCGACTTCGCGCTTCAGCGTATCGCGTAAGCGCGTCTTGATTCGATCTTGTTCCGCCGGTGGAAGCGCCGTCGCGGAAGAAACCGTCACCGGCTGCCTCCGCTTTGATTGATCGACCAGCTTGCCGAATGCCTCGGCGATCTCCGGCAAAAAAGCCACCCGATTTTTCTTCACCAGTTGGCTGAGAAACGCTTTGCCGGCTTGAGGACAGCCCAGCTGGTCTGCAAGGGCGGTCAGCACGGCGATCTTCTCCTCCACTCCGAACGCGGGGGAGGCCACCACGTGGCGCAGCTGAGTGGACTCCTTCATGGCCTCACCAAGGCCGGTCAGTGTCCCTCGTGTGGCTTCGATGGTCGATTGATCGAGGAGCTCGAAGAGGGCTTGAGCGTAACGTCGCGCAACTGTTGTCTTAATCACCGTTCCAGATCCACATGCGTTGTTTGGACGAACGTAACGGGTTCGTGCGAGGCACGAAGCAGAGCTGCGAAAAGTAGCATCGGGACCTATGAGCTGTCAATACGATAAGCTCGCAGTCAGCAAGACGACTCCCCAACGCCGGTGGGCGAGCAATACGGTGTATACTGGAATTGAGCCGAGGCCAGTTCGTCATCTCGTTTCACCTGGTACGAAGGCCGGCGGAGATATCGATGCGCAAACAGTTGGCCTTGTCGACTCTGGCGCTGTGTCTATTCCTGAGCCTGATCTCTTCCTCATCTGCGCGCGCGTATCGTGAATACTTTACTCCCGAACAAAAGGCTCAGCTGGAAAAGATCCGGACGGTGTGGGTCGATGTCATCACCATCACGGACAAGGGAGGAGTGGATACCGGCCCCTTGGCCGACATCGTCACTCAACGGCTGAATGAACTGGAGTACGTGGTCGTTCGTGATCCGACAAGGCCTCATGATGTCGTCCTTCGTGTGAAATGTGAGCAACGCAAGACCTGGGAGGGCACAACAGCCACCGGTGGCGATGCGGACCTTCCCGATGCCCCGGCGCGCCTTTGGAAAGGGCCGGCCTGCCAGCTGACTTACGTGCTCGGCGGGATGAAAATTAAGTGGCAGAAAGAGGTGCGCACGGAGTTCGAGGATTCCGTGGCCGCCGCACAGTCGGCCCAAGTGGATGATCCCGGTCTGTATGCCATGGTCAAGTTGCGGGAGGCCCTTGGAAAATACGAGTTTCCGCTCCTCCTGGCGGCGGAATGGGGACATGCCGATCGACTCCTGAAAATGCTGGATTCCCCGGATGTCGGCCAGGCTCGGAAAATCAAAATCATGTCGCTGCTCGGTGACATGCAGGCCGACGAAGCACTGCCAAAATTGAAGGAAGCTCTTAAAGATCGAGATTTGGCTAAACAAGCGATCGTGTCCATGGGCAATCTCGGCAGAGACGGCATTCCGTTGCTCATCGACTTGATGAGTTCTTCGCCGCAGCTGGAAATTCAGGCGGCCGCCGCCAAAGGGCTGGGGCAAATCGGGGGCATCAACGGCGATGCGTCCGTCGTCCCGCCGTTACTGGCGAAACTTCAGGATCCAAAAACCGACTGGGCTGTGCTGACGGAAGTTGCATGGGCACTTGGAAAGATTCCGGACAAGCGTTCGATCCAACCGCTCTATGACTTAGACAAGAAGCTTCAGGCCATCCGAGATCCCGATAATGTACCCCTCAAAAAACTCAAGGAAGCGGTGTTCTGGGCGATCAAGCAATGCGACACGTGGGATCAATATAGTTGAGAGCGGCCATCTATCCCCGTTTTGTTCCTGGATAGAGTGCGGTGGATCATCCATGATCACCTACAAAAGGTTCGAGTATCCAGGAGGAGATTCACCTCGCCTTGCCGGAAAAGGCATCAAGGACGTCGTCGGGGAGAGGTTCAAAAAACGTTTTAGGAACAGAGAACTGCCCTTTGGCCAATCCGATGGGACGCTTGCCGGCAAGAGGTGATGGCAACGGACGTATTTCTGCGATCGGTTGATTGCGATTGCACAAAATGATCGTGTCACCATGTTTTTTGAGCTTAGCCAAATAATAGGATAGATGCGTCTTGGCTTCATGAATATTGATGCGAATCATGGCCATACAGTCGACTAACAGCGTGACTAAGTCAAGATTGTAATCAGGGTCTGCAAGAGATGATTCTTCGGGAATTAGTTAGCTGAAACGGCTGACTTCACGTGAACACTCAAGCCGCTCAAAAGGGCTTAGACGGATCGGCCGACTCCATGACGATGCATCCATTGCCCCACCGTTGCTGGCCAAAGCTCTAAGACCCCAATAGCGACTGGATAGTCTTGACGGAGGTCGCCTGGGGGCTCGGTAAGATATCTGACAAACGTTCGATCCAACTGCTCCATGACCTCCACAAGAAACTGCAGGCCATTCGCGATCCCGACAATGTCACCCTCAAGAAGCTCAAGGAAGCGGTGTTCTGGGCGATCAAGCAATTCGATAGGTGGGATCAGTACAGCTGAGCCTTCCTGCTACAATTTCTCCAATAGTGAGGTGCCACCGAAGATCACTAAACGAGTGTCGGCAATTGCAAATGGGAATACCCACGGGGTCTCGACCGATGTGCTGATTCGAGTCCTGGCCGCAACCGATCATCGGGCAGAAGTCCGGGTCAAAAAGGCAGCAGCCTAATCCAACAATCTGCCGATAGAAGGGCGCGACGATCTCACCGTCATTCTGGTGGAACAGATTTAAGAAGCCCTTCGAGCGGCCTTCAATCATGACATCCCCGTAGTGACACTCCCCGCCTACCCCTGATAGGGATGGTGAGAAAGAAGAAAATTATCCGAATTCCCCCTCTGCGTCATTGCTTTTTACCCGGTACAGGGGTAGGTGTTGGTGCAAACCGTCAGGCAGGCGAAATACTTCCTCGAACCATTTTCTTATCTGAGTGAGATTGGAAGAGGTATCGAAGGGCCGTGAAACTTAACGACTATGAGACAAAGTACTTTCCGATCTACAATGCCTTCGCTGAGACGGTCCGCTTCATCTTGAAGAAGGCAATCCTAGCCGCTGACAATCTGCCTCGCCCTCAGTCAATTCAGTGTCGCGCGAAAGGGGTCGAGAGCTTGCGGTGTCGTTTGGTAGAGGCGGGCAAGCTCGACACACAAACACTGGAGCTTGATCGGCGCGATCTCGCCGGCGCCCGTCTCATCTTCTACACTAATAACGATGTTGATCGCTTCCTGGCATCAACACTGATCCGAGACAATTTCGAGATCGAGGAGGATTCAGCCAAGATCCACCATCCCACTCAGGTGAACCAAGGCGCCAGATACCGCGCAGTTCACTATACAATTCGGCTTCGTGAGGAGCGCCTGAGCCTTCCAGAATATGCGAGGTTTGCTGGCCTGCGGTGCGAGATTCAGATTCAGACCATTCTCGAGCATGCTTGGGCCGAGACTTCCCACGACATTCTCTACAAAACCAAGTTGGGAGATGGCTATGGTGGGAAAGCCATGAAGGGTATCGAGCGTCGATTTGCTCGAATCATGGACAAGTACCTGATCCCAGCTGGGTATGAGTTTCAGAAAGCCCAACAGGATTATGAACGGCTCATCCGAGGCAAGGAGCTCTTCGACAAAGACATTACCAAGCTACTGAATGATGCGCAGAACAACAACGAGCGTTACGAGATTCTGTCTGGCCTAAAAGACTACGCCCTTCCAATCTGCGACGACCCACAGACTGTCTACGAGGGACTGAAAGACTCCTTGCTAAGGGCAGTCAAAGCCGCACGCTGCACGGAGCCCGTCCCTATAGAAACGAGCCGCGGAAATATGGAAGGCTTCCTCGCCGAAGCCGTTGTATCGCTTGTATTTGAGATCATTGAGAGTCTACGCTATGCCGACCCCGTTGGAACTTTGCAACTGCTAATCGACATCTATCGTGCAGAACCGGAAGAAGATATTCGCCAGCAGGCCGTGAACATCGTGAAAAAGTTGTCCGAGTACAACATCGACGCCTACAACAAGGTAGGGCCGATGCTCCAAATGGCCTTGGTGGATTACCTCGCTGAAATGGACGATGCCGAAGTGGACAACGTTCGGCCTATCGCTCTCGCCATCTGGACCGAAGCCATTCAGTCAGACATCACTGGTACGAGGTGGAAGGCCAACTCCGTCACCTTGAGTACGGGAGCGTTACCCGCGTCCGATCAGCTCAAGGAAGTTCGCGATAAGGCGATAAAGGCTCTTTTCGCAGCTTATGACAGGTCGCCCCTCGACGTACAAAAGCGCGCGGTTCTTTCCGCCCTTGATGCGGCGACAAGAACTCCCAATCAGGGGCAATATTCTAATCAAATCCTGGCTATTACGATCAAGGATGCCACACGCATTGTCGAATTCTTAACTGAACGAGTTAAAAGTACGAGCTACGAGATCCTGCAACATCTGGAGCACCGGTTCTTGTACGACTATCGCAGGGTGAAGGAGCTTACAGAAGACACGGACAACCGGTTTAGTTGTCAGAACGATGCCAAGGTACTGATGGCCGCCATCTTAAAGTTTCGAGACATAATCAACACTGATGATCGGTTTGTCCGATATAAGGTTCTAGTAGGGTTTGAATCTGTCTATCCAAATCACTGGACCGACGAGGAGTTCGAAATACAACGAGTCGACGAATATCGACGTAGTGAGGCTGACCGCTACATTGACGAGATCATTCCGGAAAATGAAAACGATTGGTTCGACCTAATGGAGCGTTGCGCCAGAACTAAGTCGAACGATCTGGCCACGTTTCCAGTTTTCGGAAATTTCATCAGCAAGTTGGCTGAGCGTAAGCCAGAGGTCGCGGACCGACTTTTCACAAAGGCCTCTGACGACTTACGCAACTTTCTCCCAGGCTTCCTCAATGGACTTGCCAAGAGCAGCCGAGTCGATATCTATGAGCGGATCTTGGAGGGCGAACTTGAATCGGCAAGGAGGCTCACGAGCATATCATGGCACCTTCGCAAGGCAGATGTTATGAAGCCAGACTTTGCCACTCGCTTGTTGAAACGCGCAATTGCGACAGACGACCAAGGGGCTGTCACCGACTGCCTACTCCTTGCTTTGGAGCATTATGGAACCGAGAAAATTACAGACGCAGACACGTTCGTGCGAGACGCTCTGAACTTCTTGAACGATCGAAAGGATTCTCGGTGGGTCTCACAAGCGTGGTTTATGCAGAAGGTCACAAAGTTCTTTGAGGAATTGAGCCCGGAGAGGACGACTCAACTCCTGAAAAATCTTGGCTACCTTTGCAAGATAGAGTATCAAGCCGAGCGTGTCTTGGCCAGACTTGCCGAGCGCCAGCCAGAGGCGGTTTGGGACTATTTTGGGGCTCGACTAGCTAGGGACACTGCGGATGAGGAGTCAGTTGACTATACAGAACGGTTCGAGGCAGTCCCGTTTCAGTTCCATGGTCTCGAAAAGGAGCTTTCCAAAGATCCGCCGCTCGCAATTAGCAAAGGGCTATCGTGGTTCGCCAGGGACCGAAAACATTTCCAGTTTCGAGGAGGACGCCTGCTTAGCAATGTGTTTCCCAACTGCACTCAGGAGTTTGCTACAGCACTTGCAGACTTGGTAAAAGCCGGCGGTGATACAGAGGCAGATTTTGCATTGGCGATACTCCAGAACTATGAGGGTCCGACTTCCGCCCACGTTGTCTTGAAGGAGATTGTGTCGCGGTTTTCAGCTGACCAGGACAAATTGGATGAAGTCTGGGCTAGTATCTACAACGTTGGAGTAGTCAGAGGAGAATTTGGTTTTGCAGAAGCATTACAAGCCAAGAAAAAATCTTTGGCTGAATGGCGCGCAGATGAACGGCCTGCGGTCAAAGCATTCGCTGAAAAGCATATTGCAAAGCTGGACCTAATGATCGCATCAGAATGGCGTCGTGCCGAGACTAGAAGCGAAATGCGGAGGAAGGAATACGAAGAGGACGAGAACGAGTCTGACGACATTATCGCTAATAAAAACGATCAGTAACCTGATCGGCACCAGTGAAATTGGAGAGCAGAATAGGGCCATCCTGAATGTTGCAAAATGCTACGGAACCTGAAACCGAATCGCTTCACAAGAACAGCCCAGGGCTGACGCTTACAACCTCCAGCGCTTCCTCACCGCCCAAGCGCCCGTCTACGACACGGTCCTCGCTGAGCTCCGAGCTGGGAGAAAGTCTAGCCACTGGATCTGGTTTATCTTTCCGCAGATCGCTGGTCTCGGTCACAGCGCAATGGCACAGCAGTTCGCCATCACGTCGCTCGATGAGGCCAAGGCCTACCTCCAGCACCCTGTCTTAGGTCAAAGGCTCCGAGAATGTACGCAGCTTGTTCTGAATGTAGAGGGGCGCAGCGCTGAGGAGATCTTCTCCTACCCGGACAATCTGAAATTCCGATCCTGCATGACCTTGTTCATGACCGCCACCACGGACAACTCCATCTTCAAAGACGCTCTGCTCGAGTACTTCGACGGCAAGCCCGACCAACTGACGATGAACGTCTTGGCCCGTCACAACATGCCACGGTGCTAGCACCTCTTTCGCTCTGACCCACCCCACTCATCACCTTCAACCCCGCTTCTCGCGATCGCCGTGATCAGGAGCGCGCTAGGAGGCTTTGGCGGGTTTGTGATGCAACTCGGCCTGGACACGTTCGAGCACGAAGAGCTTGAGCAGTGTCTGATACGGGACGTCGCGTTTGTTCGCGATCGTCTTGAGTTGATCCAAGAGGGATTTGGGCAGACGAAGCGAGATCGTCTCGGTGGACGGCTTCAACCGGGGAAACACCATCCGACGACTCTTGGAGTAGTCGACATACTCCGTTGAGTCGTGTGACCCCCAAAACTCAGCTTCCTGTTTCTCACTCTTGAACGTCGGTCTTTTTTTGAGTTTGGTCACGATACGTCCTCCGCTCCTTGGGACTCATATCTCTGGCTGAAATAATGCGGATGCGCCGTCGGCGGATGGTGAAGACGATAAACAAGCGGCGTCCGGCATCAGTCTGTCCCAGCACGTAATATCGAGGCTCCACCGTAGAATGGGCGAGGTCATCGGCGACCACCATCGGCAGCTTGAAGAAAACCTGGTCGCATTCCCACGGCGTAACCCGGTGCTTCTCCCAATTCTTGGCAAGATTTGCCTCCTCCCCATTAA
>CAYXKP010000054.1:0-26992 GCA_964465695.1 uncultured Nitrospira sp. | reverse complement strand
ATAAAGAGGACATTTCTACTGTGGTGAAACCGGACATTATCATTGTGGGATTACAGAATGGGGCGTAGGTCCTTGTTCGAGAGCGACGATACCGGCTGATTCAGATGGAATGAGAGGATGTCAAAGCCGAAGGGGAGAAATCGTTTCATCGTTCTCCGGAGGAATCTCGCTGAGTTCTTTCAGAAGAAAATATCGAACGCTTTCGCGTGCGTCTCGCGACGGCCGTCCCGCCTCACCCTGCGCTCTCCACGAGCCGATCAGCGTGCTGTGAGCCTTAACCGGCTTCCCGTCCACCCGATACTCGATTTCTCCATCGAACCGAAAGCGGTCGGGAAAATGTGCCTGCAGGGTGTTGATTTTGCCGGGATGTGAGATGCAGTCGGTGTGAAATCTCAACCCGAGAATCTTAGCCGTGCTGCGTTCGGCATAAGCGACATCTTCCGGAGAAATGCCCAGGGACTGGTGGTCGGCATCCGCGTACCACCAAAAGCGCAGAGGGAGTGCCGGTTGTGCCACGACGGCCGCACCGACCTGTGGATTATCCAGCAATGCCACAGGAATCGGACCGGTCATGCAGTTGCCGATGATGCCGATGCGCTGCTGCGTATGCCGTTCAGCGACCTTCTGCACCACGCCCCGCAGCCAGTTCACAATGGGAGCGCTCCCCTGAGAGGGAATGCCCCATTCACCGCCGGGGAAAAACTCCAAGAATCCCTCGAACCAATAGGCCGATAGTCCCTTCGTCAGGGAGAACTTGCCTTTCTCGCCGAATAGCAGCGGCACGTAGACCGTGAAGTCTTTCGACAGCTCCTCGGCATAGGCGAGCGTTCCCGGAGACAGCCCGGTCAACTCGTGGAGCAACACAACGGGAGGCTTGCCGGTTCCGTCATTCAGGCAGAACACCGAATGCGTAATGCCTTCGTGTGAAAATGGACGGTCGAAACACTCGATCCACGCTCGAATAGGCGCGCCTTCTTCCTTCGTATGCGGCGCGCACATCCCAAGCCGGGCGGCCCCGCAGCCGACCTGCAAGAGGATCAAGACCGTGGCGGAAATGTGAAAGAGAGCGCGATGAAGTCTCGGCATCTGAGTCCGTGGCCTCCTGTCCACTACGTGCATCTAGTGTGAGAAGCAGATGTAGCTTGCCAGCGTTTACAGACCTGCGCAAGCACTGCCGTATAGATAAGGAGTCCACGCCGATCGTCGGGCATTGCTCAAGAGTGATGCCATTTCGAGGGAACGGGTCTTGGGAGTATGCGAGGAATAGTGATTCAGCGATGCCGTAGCCGCCTCGGTAAGCAGGAGAAAAGTCCAGGGCGACGGCGCCGGTTCAGCGAATCGAGACGAGAGCCTCCCATGACGCCGAGTTACGCAGTTTGCGAAGCGCGTGGGCTTCGATCTGCCGAACCCGCTCTCGGCTCAACCGCAGCTGTTCGCCGACCTCCGCCAAGGTCCTCACTTTGTCGCAACCTAGGCCGAAGCGCATGCGGATCACCGAGTTTTCGCGCGGAGAAAGGGGACTCAGCATGTGTTCAATCTGCTTCTCGCGCTCGAGCCTATGGACGAAGCTGTCCGGAGGCGCCGTATGTTCATCGGGGATGAGTGCACCGAGAAGGGTGTGGCCGTCACCGACCGGCGTCTCGAGTCCCACGGGCATCTGGAATGCCGCCACTGTATCTCGTACGCGCTCCGGGCGAAGCCGGAGTGCACGGGCGATGTCTTCCAGCTCCGGGGGGTGTCCGAGTTGCAGCTCCAATCGTCGACCGGTGCGGGCGATACGACCGGCTGCTTCGGATTGGTGAACCGGAACACGAATGACACGAGACTGTTCGGCAAGCGCTCGCGTGATGCCTTGACGGATCCACCAAGTCGCGTACGTGCTGAACCTGAACCCCTTGCGGTATTGATAGCGTTCCGCCGCCTTCATCAGACCGATATTTCCTTCTTGTACCAGGTCGAGCAGCGTGAGACCCTGCGTAGTGTATCTCTTTGCGATATCCACGACCAGGCGTAGATTACGCTGCACGAGTTCTTCTTTTGCGTCCTCCAGCCGGCGGCGTGCCTCGCGGATATCCCTGAGCACCGCGAGAAATTCCCGATGCGCTTCCGGCGGCAAGAGGCTGGAGGGTTCTGTGTGGAGACGGATGAGCGTTTCAGCTCGATCTAACACGGTCGCAGAGAGACCGCTCAGTCGACGGATGACGCTGAGTTCCTGGAGTGTCTCCTTGAGCGGGCCCACCTGGTTCAGGACTGCCGAAGCGTGTTTCAGAGACGCCTTGATGCGCCGAGTCGCATGGTCAATGCTCTTGGCGAGATCCAGTT
This sequence comes from uncultured Nitrospira sp., assembly GCA_964465695.1. Classification (GTDB taxonomy): domain Bacteria; phylum Nitrospirota; class Nitrospiria; order Nitrospirales; family Nitrospiraceae; genus Nitrospira_D. The sequence continues at coordinate 24,670 of CAYXKP010000054.1, read as the reverse complement.
CTTCCTTCTTGCTCAACAGGAGCAGGCCTCGAAAGGAACGAAAATAGAGCGACTCCAGAGCGAAAGGATTCTGGGGGGCTCTGCCATCGGCATGAGACGGCAGAGATAGTGTCGGAGATGCATCGGATTGTTGGTGACTGACGATGCGGTTCAAGAGGGCCCCGGACGACGCGTCGTCCTGGTCCTTATCCTCCGGGTCACATAGTTCTGGAGCGTGAAGATCCTCATCGGCCGTTTCAAGTTTGTCGCTACGCATCGGGCTCCCCTTTCGTCATAGCGGTTGCCGCCCTACTATATTTGTGGCGATCCAACCCTCCGATGAAATTGATCACCAAGTCTCATATATCATAATGTCCAATGTTTGTAAATATAACAATGGACATACAATAGACACAATGATATTATCGGTGTACGTCTTTCAGTGAACATCAATCAAAACAAGGAGAATAACCATGCCAATGCCCTCAAAAGCGTGGTTCATCAGCTCAGTCTTGATTCTGTTCGGAATCTGTCTGGCTCCAATGTTGGAAGATGGGGTTTCTGCCAAAGAGAAGGAATCAGGTGGATCTGTGACGAGGAACGGAGCGTCGGCATCTCTGTATGGGTTTCGTCTTCCTGATATTGATGGACATCCCGTCGACCTTAAGACCTTTAAAGGCAAGGTTTTGTTGATCGTGAATACCGCGAGCATGTGCGGCAACACGCCCCAGTATGCCGATCTTCAGGAAATGTATGAGCAGTATCGGGATCGTGGGTTCGAGATATTGGCCTTTCCGGCCAATGATTTTGGGCAGCAGGAACCGGGGACGAACGAAGAAATCAAAGGCTTCTGTTACACCAAGTACAGCATCAGCTTCCCGCTCTTTTCCAAGATCAGCGTCACAGGGAAATCGCAGCATCCTCTTTACAAATATTTGACCGAACGAAGCGCGTTCCCCGGTCCAGTGACATGGAACTTTCAAAAGTATCTGGTGGATCGCTCCGGCAACATTATCGGCAAGTACGATCCAAGGATGAATCCAATGTCCCCGACGATCCTTACCGATCTGGAGAAAGCGTTGGCCCGAAGCTGAGCGCGGCAAACGATTCCTCCTGGGAGGACATGCAAAGATCACTCATGCTCATGCTCATGCTGATGGGCTGCGCATTGAGATCGCCTGCAGCCGCTAGTTGAACGGACTGATGCTCCTCTTCTCAGCACGATTCATGACGGCTTATATTGGTGTACGCGTTATTCTTCGTGCTCCAAATGTGCATCGCGAGAAGCCGCGCGAAATTGTCCCACCTGTTGTCGGTACCTTCATGGACTCCGTCCGCTTTAATATCTATTTCGAATGGTCAAGGAAAGTTAACCTCTACCTTAGTGTCATCCGAAGGATCTACAATGTTACATGGGCTCGTGTTCGCACTGCATCTGACCGTCGCACTGGTCCACGTATAAGTAGAGGATTCTGATGTTGCAGGCGTAGCATTCAAATCTGTGGTTGAATTTGTCGGAATCACTCCGGTATCGCAGGTGGGAGTACATGTCACGGGCATTTGATTTGCGTCCAAATAAGAAACAGATCCGTTGCCGTTCACTTTGATGTCTAGCCGAACCTTACTAAACTCCAAGGTTACAGAGTCGCTACCGTTCATGGTGTATTCCCCATTCCGAGCTTGCATCTCCACTCGATAAGTGCGCGGACCGTGATTCAATAGCTCCGGAGGTAAATCGGCTGACGCTTCAGCGCCTGTCACCGACGACACGCGCAAGGTAAAGACTTCGCTGCTTGCTGTCGTGCTAAGCTTGAGACGCAGTTCACTCGTCGGTGCTTTCTGAAGGTCGAGCGGAGAATTCAATCTTGCAGTCAGCTTGGTTGGGTCTTTAGGTTTATCGGTCCCCACCTTATCGAGACGGAAGAGCCCTAACTCTCTTTCTGCGGAGGCTTCGCGGAAGGCTCTAAACTGATCTGCCTCACTCTTGGATTGAAACTTCACAATCTCGATCTTCTTTCGTGTCAGTTCATCGACCGCACTACCCACATCCCGGCGAAGGCCGGACGTCGCTTCTCGATAGGCAGTCGCGGTGTTTGGGGCGATCAGATCCGCTGCGCTACGAAGAGCCTGCTCGATTTTCATTCCAGCCACTTCGTAGGCTTCGTACAATGCATCATTCTTACTGTAGGCGAGAAGACCGCTTAAAAAAGTGCCCACTATTGGAATAATGACATAGGCATCTGAACTGGTATGGCCCAGCGCCGAAAAACCCGCCAATGCCCCCACGCTTGCAAGCGCTACAACTCCGCCCAAGTAGATAATGTCCCGATTCAAGATGGCTCTTGCCCTGGCATAACTTCTGTAATCCTGCGCCCAGAGCACCGTTTCCCAATATCGAATGCAGTCAGTCCCCACGCCACTTCTACGGCAGCGCTCTGTCGCAGTATCCGTGAAATCGGATCGATTTTCTATCTGTGGCGGCAGCAGTCCGATTTCTCGCGTGATGTGAAAGTGAGAATCGGCACAGCCGGTGCTCAGCAGACTGACCGACAAGAGCAGGGCCATGATCCAACGTGAGTGACTGTGAGCTTCGAACAAGGGTGAAATCATTCGCTGCCCTCCATGAAACATGGACTGCTATTCGGGTTTAATACACTCTTCGGACGGTGTGTTCACTTCCCAACACTTGGCATTCCAAAAGCGAAAGCGCTCCGCCATTTCCGAGTGACTTTGTGGGTTACTATCAGCAGAGGCCATTCCTGCACTGAAGCTCCGGACATGTATACGTTTTCGCAAACAGTCATCACCCGCAGTGCGACAGATCGGTGTACTGTGGAGGCCGCGTAAGTAATTGTCGTAGGCGCCGACCCTTCGGTGCTGAAGCGTTTCCGGATTGGCTAAGAAAGTGTCGAGCCAGGTGAGGAGCGATCCGCGAGGAGAGAGGTCGCCCCATTCATACTGAATTTCGCCTCGTTCTACGATGGGATGCAGCATGAAGTTGTAGAAGCGTGTCTGGTCATGGGTGGTGAGGTAGGGGAATATGGTATCTTCGTAGTCCTCGATTGAAGCAGCCGCTGCGAGATAGATAATGTGAGAAATGCTCAGCTTATTGCCATACAGCTGAATCAACTCGTTGAGGACGATGGCACCCATGCTGTGTCCCACAACGATAATGTCCCAATTATAACCATTATCTTCTTTGTCCTTTTCCTTCGCTCGGATGAACTCGTCCATGAATCGGGAAAACCCTCCTGAGGCGGGAATTGTGGCCAGTTCACGCCGCGATTTAGCAGCTCTGGTAATAGGAGATAGCTGCATTTCCTCCTCAGAGTGGAACAACAGATGTATTCTCCTTTGCATGTTTATCCAAGCGCTCGTCCCAAATGTATCGAGAATTGGGGCGATGGCCAGCTTCATAGGCAGTGTGAGGAGATAAGACATGGCGCGCAGAGTCTTCTCCGTGCACCGTCCTTCATCGCTTCCAATCGAAATCGGAAAGGTGTCCCTTGAGGGCGGACGAGACGGGGGCCTAAACGCCGGTGGATCAGCTTCAATGGGAAAGGGTACGCAATAGGGAGGCTTTTGCAACTTCAGCTGGTCGGTACATGTCTGGAGGGGGGTAGCTAGATTGTAACGGCACAATAATTCGATGCTGATCGTATCACTGAGGCTGGGGCCGAAGTGATTCCATGCATTGTCGAACGTTTTGAAGTCGTTATAGATCAACTGTCCCCAGACCAAAGGGGCACGCACCAAACTCCGGGTCACATCAACGGGGAAAATGATCATGGCGGAGGGAATGCCGGCGTACCAGGGCCAGCGTTCTCCTTGACGCGTCTCCCACAGGTGCTCAAAATAACTGGACCACAGCGATGATCTCCAATTGATGAAGATGGGATAATAACCGGCTTTCTTGCTCAATTCGATCCGAGTCTTTTCATCCTCGAACTCTTCTGTCATCCGGCGGAGTGATCCCACCTGTGTATTCATGCCTCCATGGATGAAAAGCATGATTTTTCGTGTTCGGTCTGTACTATCGGATCCCCACTGCGTGATTCCTGTGAGAACTCTATCCATGTGTGCTTCGTATTCACCGGTTTCATAGTGCCGGTATGACAGCAACGTGCTGTGTCGTCCCTCCCCCATGTTTCCTGTGGGGTCGACTGCTTGTCCATTTCTGCCGAACATGATTACGTGTTCGGTAGGTACATAAAACGTCTGACATCCTGTGATGGGTATAGCGCTGACTATAAGGGAAATAATCAATGTCAAGAATGAAGCTTTGGGCTTGCACATCGTCATATTGAGCATGTCGTCGGATAGTGCGTATCTCAGAGAGGCCGTAAAAGAGTCCGAGCCTTTTGGACTCGTTGTCATTGTAAATTGACTTTGCGACTCATCTTGCATGAAATTCCATAGGGGCCGACGACGGTTATCCTGTGACTAACCTCTAAAAACTATGTTGACGCAGAATCGTCCAGCAAAGGATGGGCCACAATGAGTTTCGCAGGAATCTTGCCAATCCCTGGCTTTGCGCTTTCGTGCTAGAAATGTAATTTTTGCTGGATGACTATTTTTCGATTCATGTCGTATCTGAATGGATTCACCAATGCATCGCAAGACAACGCTTCAGTCATAAACGATTCACAGGTTTTTCTAAAAGTCGTCGCGCTTAAGCGTGCGGGGATGGTAGCGCCGAGAGCAAGACTAATATATGACTCGTTGGATTGGGGATATGCGGATCTATTGAAATAGAGGCGAAAGACCCTGGCCTCACCAGGACCGGACGCATATGGTCCAACCAGGATGACAGATGAAAAGAGGTGGTTGTAAAAATCTTGAAGTTGGAAATAACTATCGGTTGCTCATAGATCAGTCCCCATGATGCTGAGTTCGAGAACTCCCTTGGTACTATTCCGGCTTGCAACTTCTCAAAGAACGCGCAATGAGTTGCAGGGCACGCCCCAGATGATGAAACCGTCGGCCGGCATGTGGTACTTCGAGAAGATTATTGCGATTTGACTGCGGATAAGACTGATTGTGCCGCGGCGATGCCGGACAGTGCCGCCCCTTCCATAAAGCCTTGCCATTCGTAAAACGAGTTCGTGTGCTCGCCGGCAAACAACAGATTGTCCGCCGGCCTTCCTTCCAAGCCGGCCATCGTCGTAAATTGGCCTGGGCGGTAGCAGGTATAGCTGCCTTTCATCAGAGGATTGGAGGGCCAATGTTCGAGATGCGCGACATATCGGCCTTTTACCTGGGCCACGGCTCCGAGAGTTCCGGGGTAGACGAGATTCAAGTCTTGCAAGAACCGCTGAGCCTCGGTCTGAACAGCGTTCGGGTTCAAACCCGCGCCCCGCGCACCGCTGGAATAATCTGTCAACACGCCTCTGGCTGCCGTGCCGCGTGACGGATTGGTTTCCCACGTCGTTTGCACATTGTTGAGATCGGCATAGGCCGTCCCGTTCGATCCCAACGATGTCCACGGTCGGCTGGAGAAGCCGATCATCATTTTCGCGTTGGTGCCGTAGCCGAGTTCTTGAATCGCAGCGAGCTGCGCGGACGGGAGTCCGAGGCCGGCATCCAGATTCACCTCGCGGAGCGTGGTAAAGGGGATGGCCAGTACCGCGACATCGTGCTTGTAGGACACCGTGCGGGAGGCTTCCCGAAAGGTCAGTTCGATGCGCCCATCGCTCAGACTGTGGACCCGCACAAGCCTCCTGCCGTACGTGATTTGTCCGGGAAGTTCGCGCGTCAGTCCCTCGATGATCCGGTCATTGCCGTCAACCAAATGATAGCGTTCGTCGCTGAACACCCCGAAGGGGGTGAACTTCGAACGGCGGTCGGCATGGATGAACAGGAGAAACGTGAGACAACTTTGCTCCTCCGCCTCGAGTCCATACTCCGCCTCATAGGCGGCAATGATGGCGGCCTTGGCGACCGGCCCCGCCGGGATACCGGCTCCGTTCTGTCCTTCCAAGTAGGCCAGCAGACTCGTGCGGTCCAACGCCACGTCCTCCGCGGTATGGGAGGTTGCCGTGACTTCTGGCGACAGGCGGTTCAAATCGGTCCGCATCACCGAGACGAAATCACGAAACTCCGCCACGACTGCCGCTTCTGAATATCGTTGCCCCGAGAAGTGATAGAAGACTTCTCCCGGCTCCTTGTTCACATCTTCGAGTCCGAGGCGGAATCGATTGGCATACCCCAGCATCGTTTTATGGAGATTGTCGATGAGCTCACCGCCTCGTTCTGCGACTTGACCGGGGAAGAAGCCTCGTAACGACCAGCAGCGCCCGCCGGCCCGGGCGGATGCTTCGTACACAGAAGCTCGAATACCGCGGGTCTTGAGGATATCGGCGCAAGCCAATCCGGCCAGCCCTGCACCGACGATGCCGACTGAGAGCGCGGAAGACGGCGGCTTGGCGGCAGTAGCCCGCAGTGGAAGGCCGGTCATCGCTCCCATGGCAAGGATGGCGCCGGTCGTCCCCGCGCCGACTAAGAACTGGCGGCGCGACATCGAATCAGACGTCCGGTGTGAAGCCGATTCTTGGATGGCTCCTAGGGCATCGACGGCAGAGCAGCGCCGGCGCTCGGACAGCAGCGCGGCGGTCATCAAACGCGCAAATGATCGGAATGAAGCGGTTCGAGCCATGAGAAACTCCTCTCGGCCTGCGGATAGTGAGGGGCGTATCTTACAGAAGGGAAGGGAAGACGAAAAGAGGCATGAGCATCACGTCGCCGTCGCTTGAATGCCGATCTCTTGGATGATGAAATGAGTGTGGAGGCCGCACATGAGATTGATTCCCGTCCATTCCTCCGGAGTCCGAGCGGTCGGGTATGAGGAGGAGCGAAGAGTTCTTTCCGTACAGTTTATCAATGGAGACCTCTATGAATACTATGGGGTTCCTGCGAGCGAAGTGATCGATTTATTTCAGGCGGAATCCATCGGGTGGTTTGTGAACAAGCGGATCAAGCCCCATTACGAGTACCGGAAACTCAAAGCGGCGTGATGGCGGCGCGCAAGACCTCGGATGAAGCTTGGCGACATGCAACAGCGACTGTCCGCCGCGATGACCGGCTATACGATGGCACGTTGTCGGACGTGATCAGAAGAGAACTATTGTGGGAGGATAAACGGCAGTTCGGCTACGTCATCTCCAAGACGGATTTGAAGCAGCACCTGCTGCACCGAGTCAGGAACGGTAAATTCCACCACTCCTTCTTTGGCGCTATGGCCTTCGACCGCTTCGCTCAGCTCGCTGACGGGGGATCGAGGAACCCCGTCTTCCAACAATCGAAACGTTCGATTCCAAAAGTTGATGGGGTACCCGTCGTGGTTCGTGAGTCGGATGCGGAACTGTAACCGCAGTTTTGACGAGCCGAGGCGATCGAGCTTTGCTTCAAGAATCTTATAGGTGTAGGCGGAAAGGGTGATTTCTTGACCGGAGGACAGAGACATCGGAAGTGTCGCGAAAGAAGTCCTGCGGGGCTTGCCGGAAGGGGTGGGCCGGTCGGCATGCTCGCTTGACTCGGTCAGAGCGATAGGAACCTCGGCTGAGTCGTCTCCGGCGAGCAGTTGAAGCTGCGTTTGCGAAAGACCGACCGGGACGACGAATTCCACGATACCTTCTTTGGCGCTGTGCCCCTCGACCGACTCGCTCAGCTCGCTGATCGGAGAGCGCGGAACTCCGTCCTCCAATAGGCGGAACGTTCGGTTCCAGAAATTGGTGGGATACGCATCGTGGTTGGTCAGGCGAATGTGCAAGCGCAAGACGTTCTCGGAACTGTTTCGGGAACGGAGTTCCGCGGCCAGTATCCGGTAGTGGTGATCGATGTGCTTCGTCTTGATCCGCGTTTCTTGTCCTGAGGCCAGATGTATGGTCTTCGGCGTGGGCGGAGGGATTTGCGTTTCAGAGGTTTCAGTGCCGTGCCGTTGCCCGGTTGAAGAATGATTCGGAGGTACACTGGAGGACGTCTCCTGATTCGGATTCGATGACGGAGACGATTTGAGGCCGATAGCCGCGACGGCACCCAGAACAAAAAGCAGGATCACCAGGACGACGGATCGAGACATCGACGAAAGCTTTGCTCGCGGCGAGCCGGCAGGCTGATCGATGTGTTTTTGAATAACGGGAGCCAGCGCCTGCATGAGCCGCTCGACGTCGTAGGTCCAACGCTTGTCGCTCAGCTCGTGAGCCTGTCGTTGTGCCAGCCCATCCAGGTCATCCGGGAGAGATTCAGTGCCGGGCATCGTCGCGCCGCCGACCAATACCGGTATGACTCTGATCTTGCGTGTAAGCGCTGCGGCAATTTCCACTCGGATCCAATCCGATGGATCACGAAGGCGAGGGGCGCCGGTCTTGTCGGTGACCGTGGTCCAACGCGGTCCGATCACCGCCAGCAAGACATCACAGGACCCGACTGCCTTCCGGAGAGCCTCCGTAAAGTCGGCGCCCGGCTCGATCGTGTCGATATCCATAAAGATGGATTCGGGCCCGAAACGCTCTTTCAGTCGGTCCGCCAGGCGGCCGGTCCAGCCGGCACTGTCTTCCCGCCGATAACTGATAAAGATACGGCTCATCGTCACGCCGGTTCAGACACGCTTACCCGCTCCGCTACTTCGACGGCCGGCACCATACTCCAAATGTTGACCGGAGGCTACATGAACGGCGATCGATGATGCCGAAGGTTTTGGAAAAGTGTTAGATCAGATGCTTACCGGTTATGGATTAGGAGCGAAACAACGCATTAAGGTCATCCTAGCCTGCTCCTTGGAGCGGAACCAGCCGGATGGATCGAAGCGGTTCTTCTAGTGCGGGTATCCGAGGGCTGCTTCAGAAAGATAGGCCGAGGGAGCGTTCAGCCCCCTCGTTCACTTTCAATCAGAACGGGCCGCGATGAATTGAGCCGAGGCGAAAAATCCTGTATGACCATGGTCGATTGCAGCTCATCGACCACCGGATGGGAACCCATGTCGATCGATCCCTTAAAGAACGCCCCCTCTTCCATAGAGAAAGACGGTGAGGAAATATCGCCGAGCAGCACCGCCGGCTTGAGCAACTGAATTTTTCCACTTGCCGTCACGTTTCCTTGGATTTTTCCTCTACTGACGATGGTCTCGGCGACGATCGAACCCCGGATAATCGCATTCTCGCCGATCACCAACATCCCCTTAGCGTGGATTTCACCCTCAATGGAGCTGTCGAGCTGAACGGTGCTATGGAAATGGACGATGCCTTTGAACGTGACGTCTTTTCCCAGAACCGTGAAGTTTCCATTGTCGGCTTCGAGTTCTCGCTTTTTGTCCCACATGATGATCCTCTTTGGGTATGACGTGAAAAATAGAGCCCACACAATACAGGAGTCGGAAGAAAGAATCAAAGCTGATTTTTGGGGCTCCGGCTTGGGAGAGAGGACCACTACTTCTTGTCGGCGGGTGGAGGCTGAGATCGTGTCTTTTCCGAACTATTTCCCCCGATGGATTGGACGGTCTTGCCGATCGCCGGTCCGATCTTGGGAATTTCTTTTTCGATGTTCTGCACGGCGCTCCGTACCCCGCGTGCAACATCTTCGACGGTGACGCCCTTGTGGCTGTCCGTTTGCTGAGCGGCGGAAGCCGCCGGTACGTGTCCCGCTAGAGTGAGAAGAAAGCAGCCGAGCATGCCGAACATCCAGGTGATCGTCCATCGTCGGTTCATAGACAAACTATAGCATGCAAAGGAAAGGTTTCCGGCCTCCTGCACGAGGTGGAGTATTCTCCCGGGATCACGTATGATCCGACGGTTGCGCAACCGACGCATAAAGGGAACAAGACTCGTGGATATCGATGCATCATCTCGATGGCTGATTGTTGTCGGGTGTATCTGTGCCGGACTCGGGGTGGCAGCCGGCGCTTTTGGGGCCCATATGCTCAAAGGTGCGCTGGATCAACCTATGCTGGCCGTCTACGATACCGCGACCCGCTATCAAATGTATCATGCCTTCGGCATGATCGTGAGCGGCTTGACGGTACGGATCGCCCGTGACGCCGGAACGGCCAAAGCCGGCTGGATGTTTTTGGCGGGGATACTTTTTATTCTCCGGGAGCCTGTACGGAGTGTCGTTGTTGGGAGTGCGCTGGCTCGGGGCAGTCACGCCGGTCGGAGGAGCGCTGTTCATCGTCGGGTGGGTGATGTTGGCCTGGCGCGCGTGGCGTTGGAGAGAATGCTGAAGAAGACGAGCGGAATGTTCAAAAAGGCCGTCCAGCGAGGCCGTAGCAAGGTCCGCGGCGCGAAGAATAATGAGCGCCATGTTTGCGGACGGGCGCGAGGTTCACGCCGCGCCGAATAAGGCGCGGCACGTTTGTGAACGCCCGCGAGATGGTGAGCGGGCGGTGTCCCGTGAGCGCCCCGTGTCTTGAGGCGAAGCATAACCTATGTTCACCCACCTTCCCCGAGTTGCTCAGGCGCAACTCTGTCCCGGGCCGTACGTTGAGGTCTTGAGCGATGCGAGAACGAAGCTGGCGGGCTTTTTCAACGTTCCCTACGGCTTGCATGGGGCCGTGCGTTTGGCGGTAATCGGTCCCCATCCTCCCGTGTTGTTGACGAACGACCCTTCCAGCTTCGCATCATCCTTGATGAACAGCAAACTGTCTTCTTGGATGTGGCCGTTTTGCTCCCAGCGCAGGTAGATGGCATCTCCCAAAATGATGGTTTCCGCCGGTGTGGCGGCATCCGGAGATGCTTGTCCTGCCGGGGGGAAGACGATGGTGGCCTTCTGTTCTCCATGCATCTGGTGGTTATGTATGGTCCATTGCCATGTCCCGCAGAGCCGAGCTCGACCTTTGGCTTGCCTGATACGTTCTCTCCATCCATAGATTTCCCACCAAGCGGCGGTGGCTTTTTGACTTGCTTCAAGCTCGGTGCGTGTGGCGGCGAAAAATAGTTCTGTATTCCGAGGCTGAGCCGTCACGTGCGACGTTCCCGCTGACTGTTCTTCTTGCAAAAGGCGAAACAGCCCCGGAAGCGATTCGATCCGGCCACGGCCCTTCATCCAGTCTTGTCGCGCTGCTGATGGAAGCGAAATGCTGATCGAGGGGCGCGCCTCCGCATGGCTGATCGTGTCGGCGAACTGCCATGCGGCCAGTGCCGCGATCAATTCATAGACGGACTGGGACAATTCAGCCAGGCCCAACTCCTTGATCAATTTTCCGGAGAGCCGCTTGGCTCCCACCGCACCCGAAGCATCCTTGAAACCCAGAGCAGGGCCCACCTTCATCGTGAACAGCGCCAGGGCTCCTTCGTCTGAGTCGATCCGAGCCAGCTGATCAGTCTGTTGACTCACGACGTCGGCCAGCAAGAGCGGGGATACTTTTGTCTCCGCCAGGGCTCTAGAGGCGGCCAGTATCGAAACCATCACGACCGCGAGAAAAAAACATGCAGCAGCGACAGGACGGAATATGCGTTCCGATGAATTCCGGTCGAGAGTTCCCTCCATACCGACCGGTGTGTGCCGAGAGTGACGTGGCAAGCGACTTCGGGTCATGTCCCTTGGAAGCAAGACTTCAAGAAACTCGCGGTTCGTTCCCAGGCGAGGGACGAACTGTCGGGATCATACGTATGCGGCTTCATGTCGTTACAGAACGCGTGGGACGCGTCGGGATAGAGATGAATGTCCACCCGTTTGGCATATTCGGCAGAGCTGCTGCGTAGTTGTTCGACGTCGTCCTGAGTCGCCCAGGCGCTCTTTCCTGCCTGGTGATACAGCACCGGTGCAAAGAGATCTTTGATCAGTTCCTTGGGAGTCACCATTTTGCCGTAGTACGAGACGGCTGCGCGCAGTCGTTTGCGATGGCAGGCGAAGCGGAGCGCATAGGATCCTCCCATTCCATACCCGACGACGCCATGAATGTTTCGCTTCGCGAAGTGGCGCGTATTGAGGTATTCACAGCAGGAATTGATGTCCGTCATGATATGCGAATCGTTCTGGCGTTCCAGCAGAGCGCCCGCGACGTCATCATTGGCGGTCACCATTCCTCCCAACCGCCCATAGAGATTGGGAATGATCACCGCATATCCTTCACAGGCCAGTCTGGCGCCGAGGTCTTTCATTTGCCCCGTCAGTCCCCACGAATCATGCAGCAGGACGAGACCGGGATACGTGCCCGGTTGTTGCGGCCAGAAGAGCAGGGAATCGATTTGGTGTTCCTTCGGCATCTTGCTCTTGAAGTAGGGGTCCACCATCTGATCGGTATGGGTGGGGATCGGCACACCGCTCGGGAATCGGGCGGTTCCCGTCCCGATCTGCGCGAGCGTGAAAGGTGCCGTCTGTGTCGTGGGCATGGCGGAGAGCTCTACCGGCGAGGCTTGGAACCTTGCATGACGTTACTTTACTATATGAAGCCGCTTGCGGGATTGTCAAATGGGACGGACGAATCCGGCCGTATTTTGAGAGAACCATTGCTGGTGGACCTTTCCAACCTGTCATGTGAGGTATTGTGAACGATGATCGTACCGGTGTCGGACTGATCGGGGTGGGCCGACATGGAATCCGGTATGCCCGGCATCTTGTCGAGGATCTTCCAACGGCCGCCCTAAGAGCCGTGTGTCGACGTCATCCTGAACAGGGTTTTCATGTGCCTGGTGCCGAGTCGGTCACGATCTATGGCGACGCTCAAGCCCTCATCGCCGACCCGTCGGTCGATGTGGTGATTGTAGTCACTCCCCCCATTCATTCACCTGAGGTCTGTCGACTTGCCGTCGAAGCTCGAAAACCTCTGTTGGTGGAGAAGCCCTTGGCGACGACGGCCACCGATGCCCGTACGATGGCTGCGCAGGCTTGCGAAGCCGGGGTGCCCTTGATGACGGCGCATACCCTCAGATTCGACCATACGATCCAGCGCATAAAGACGCTCCAATCCTGGATCGGGCGTTCCCACCAGCTGGACCTGGTGTTCCACATCGAGATACGACCAACGGCTCCCGATCATGTCGCGGGCTATGGGGGGCGGGGAGCGTTACTGGAAATCGGAGTGCATATGCTGGACCTGGTTCGATATTTAACCGGTGAAGAACCACAAGAATTGCGATGCACGATGGACCGGCATCCACCGAGTGCGCCGGAAACGAGGGCCGACGTTCATATGACCACGACGGGCGGGACGACATGCCGGATAGAAATCGCCCGAGTCCCGGGATCACGTGCCGGTCGAGCGATATGGACCGGTTCGCAAGGTCGAGTGGAAGCCGACTGGATGCAACGTCGAATTCGCTGTGTGGATCATGCAGGTGTCGAAACCATGCATGCCGACCCTCCCACGTCTCAAACCGTCCTTGCCACCCTCACGGCCTTTTTGCAGGCAGTGAACAACCATTCCCCAATGCCCATCACGGGGGAGGATGGGTGTCGTGCCCTGGAAATCGCCGAAGCCTGTTACCGGTCGGCGCAGGCAGGAGGCGCTCGTGTCTTCGTCGATCGTCGTTCGTGAAGCGTATCTCACAAACAAGGATGAAGCACACTCCTCTTTTCCGTCCTGCGCGTTACATGGGCTAAGACTCCGCCACGATGTGCGTATCCGTCTCTTCCACTCCGTCGATCGCATGGATCTTCGTGATGACCACATCGGACAGTGCGCGTTCATCCTGCACGCTGATGAAGACGAAAATATCCGGGCGGCCGAAGCAGGAGTGAGCCTGTTCCACGCCGGGGATGCGTTTCAGCGTGCCGACCACGTCCTTGGTTTTTCCCGCCTTCACTTTGATGAGAATGTAGGCTCTTGTTGCCATGTGACCCTCCTTTTAGCAGGATGCTGAAAAAGCCCGCCGGCGGCGTTCTCGCAGGACACTGCCGGCTCACCGTCTCGCCGGCGCGCACAAACGTAGCGCTCTTTATTCATCGCGCCGTGCGCCTCGCTGCGGCCTTGCTGGACAGTCTTTTTGAGCATCCTGCAATTATTCCTACGTGAGCGCCTTTTTCGGTTCCATCCTTCGGGCGCCCTAAGATGTACCACATTCCTGCTCTTTGTCGCTGGTGTGAAATGGGAGATACACGAGTCACCGTTCCGCCGCTCCCGGCATTGCTTTCCGGTGGCGGGTGAACACCTCCTCGAAATCTTGCCCTCGCGCGGAGAGCGCCGATCGGCCGTCTCGTATGAGCTGCATGAATCGTTTGAAATCGACGACAGAGAGGTTGAATTGTCCAAAACCGGTTGCCAAACGCTCCAGCTCTTCCGCGGAGACGCGCTGGTCCGCGTCTTCGAGCGCTTCCAATACGTCCGCGGTCCATCCGCTTGCGCGAAATCGTTGGAGAAGCGGAGCGGCTTCTTGGCCGTGTTTGTCGGCCACGGCATGGTCGACAAAATCCCGGATGAAGCGGTCCGTGCTCTTCGCGAAGGCGGATTGGAACTGGATGACGGACTGAATGATACGATCCGCTTCGCGGCTGCCTTCCGGAGGCAGGACCTGTGCCTCTTGGAGCGTCGCGAGAACCGCCATGGCGGATCCGACATGCGGAGAAGAGCTTGTAGGCCGCTGCATGGGGATGGGAGCGGTTTGGCCTGCGGTGAGCAATGAAGAGCCGTCTCCCAAGGAAACACACAGTAAGATGAAGAGGCTGAGGGCGAAAGTCCGGCGAGCCTGCCGGATACGTTGTGACGGACTCGAAGGAATCGTTCCCTCTGGGGTATTCCAGAGGCGCATGGGCGGATTATACAGACTCGGTGGAACCGGCGCTAGCGAGCATCTTAGAGTCGGCCGCTCTATTGAAACCCCTACAGAGACTTCCTATAATTGCCGGGTTTGGCCAGAAAGGCAGTATTTTCATGCTGGCGAAGGTTGTGAGCGCAGCACTTGTCGGTCTCGACGCCCATCTTGTGGATGTCGAGGTCGATATCTCGGGTGGCCTTCCGCAATTCTCGGTGGTGGGGTTGCCCGATGCCACGGTCAAGGAGAGCCGAGACCGAGTCCGCTCCGCGCTGAAGAACACCGGATTTCATTTCCCCGCCAAACGAATCACCGTCAATCTCGCCCCCGCCGGGGTCAAAAAAGAGGGTTCCGGTCTCGACCTCGCGATCGCCGTCGGAATCCTGGTCGCCGAGGAGGTGATCCCGCATGCCATGCTGGACAAGCGTGTACTGGTCGGAGAACTGTCCTTGGACGGCCGGGTGAAGCCGGTCACGGGTGCCTTATCTTTTGCGCTCGCTTGCCGAGCGGGATACGATCTGTTGCTGCCGGCTGACAATGGCGCTGAGGCAGCGCTGGTGGACGGCGTCAGCGCCTATCCGCTCCATAGCCTTCCGGAAGCCGTAGAATTTTTGAAGGGACACCAGGCCATTGCGCCGAGCCGATCGAACCACGACGTGCTGGGGGCGATCAGAAACACGGAAGATGAAGACTATACCGACGTCCGTGGGCAAGACCATGCCAAGCGGGCACTGGAAGTGGCTGCGTCGGGTGGACACAATGTGCTGATGGTGGGTCCCCCGGGGTCCGGCAAGACGATGTTGGCCCGCCGGCTGCCGTCCATTCTTCCGCTGCTGGAATCGGAAGAGGCGATTGAAACGACTCGTATCCACAGCGTAGCCGGGCAACTCGCTCCGGACCGGCCGTTGCTCACCGTGCGGCCTTTCCGTGCTCCTCATCACAGCATCTCCGATGCCGGTCTTGTCGGAGGAGGAACCGTTCCAAAGCCGGGGGAAGTCTCGCTGGCGCATAACGGCGTCCTGTTTCTCGACGAATCTCCTGAGTTCAAGCGGGGTGTGCTGGAGGGTCTGCGGCAACCGTTGGAAGACGGACATGTGATCCTGACCAGAGCAAGCGGCACCCTCAAGTATCCGGCCCGCTTCATGTTGATCGCCGCGATGAACCCTTGTCCTTGCGGCTATTATGGAGATCGGACGCGCCCGTGCATTTGTACCGGCACCCAGATTCGTCGGTATCGCGCGAAACTCTCGGGGCCGCTGCTGGACCGGCTGGATATCCATCTGGATGTGCCGCCTGTCCCGGTCCGCGAACTCCGCACGGACCTGCCTGCTCCGGAGGGATCCGCCGCGATCCGATCACGTGTCCTCGCGGCTCGGGAACGCCAGCGACGGCGTTACCGACACGACGGCATCTATACCAATGCGCAGTTGAAGCCGCGGATGGTAAAGCGGTATTGTGCATTAGATCAGCCTGCTCAGGAGTTACTGGAGCATGCCATGGCCAGGTTGCGATTGTCGGCCAGGGCGCATGGACGAATCCTGCGTGTTGCGCGCACCATCGCCGATCTGGCCGACTCAGAGAAGATTGAAGCCGTCCACATCGCGGAGGCTATTCAATACCGTTCATTTGACCGCAATCCCGACGTGTGAGGCTTCAGTGGCATCGCTCAAAGTGTTTTTCTGGTGGTTTGTCGTCGGCGCGACGATGGCGCTGGCCGTCATCATGGTGCAGGGCGGCATCCGAGAAGTCATGCAGGCTCAAGGGTCTGTCTGGGAACTGAAGCTTGTCGAGCTGCTGACGACCGTCATGGGTGGAGGATTGTTGGGCGGCTGCATTGCGTTGATCCTGGATCGCATCAAGAAATCGTAAATTGTAATCCTTCCTCGGGTGCCTCTTTCTGATCAGTGTCGTATCGGCCGTACCGGAAGCCTCCGGCGTAGTCGGCGGCGTATTCCTCAAGCCAGTTGATTCTACTTGCTGTACATGCAACCCTTGTAGTACGGTGTTGTCATACAAGCGAAGGAGAGACGCTCGATGCCGCTCACCGTGCGAGTCGATCAGAAAACCGAACGATTGATCCAGCGGCTGGCCCGCAAGCGGGGGCGGAGCAAATCCGAAGTGATCAGAGACGCCATCGACATCCTGGCGAAACGCGCGCAAGAACAGGAACAGACCGAGCGCCCCTATGAGGCCGTGCGGGATCTCATCGGCAGTGTCCGCGGCGGACCGTTTGATCTGTCAGAGCAAACAGGCGATCGGTTCAGAAGGATGCTCCAAGGCCGGCTTCGTCGGAGCTAAGCATGGTGCTGGTGGATGCCGGGCCGCTGATTGCTTTGATTCATGCTGACGATCGGCACCACCGGCGTTGCGTGGCGACCTTCCAGCAATTGACCGAACCATTAGGAACGGTGTGGCCTGTGCTCACCGAAGCCATGTACCTCCTCGCATTCTCGTGGAAAGCTCAAGAAGCGCTCTGGGAGATGCTCGACCGCGGCGTCATCGTCCTACTCCCGCTGGGAAGCGACGAAGTCTCCCGTATGAGAGAGTTGATGAAGAAATATAGAGATCTGCCGATGGACCTGGCCGATGCTGCGTTGGTGGCCGTTGCCGAGCGGGACAAGATCCGGCGCATCTTCACACTCGACCATCGGGACTTCCACGTCTATCGCCCGGCCAAGCTGGGCCGATTTATCCTCCAACCGAGTTAGCCGCTCCTTACTTGTCCGGTATCCTCTCCCTTGTTCAGTACCCTTCGACGGTGCTCCTGTTGACATGCTCGCCTTGAACATGTTCGCCACAGACAGGAGCAGCATGGCGGGCTCAGCACTCAAGACTTTCGACTCAGCACTTCCTATATGGGAGCGTGATTTCTTAAATGGAAACGGGGTAAGCTGCGGCCGCAAAGACTTCCACAGTGGAATACATTCTAAGGTGGTTAGCGATGACCTCGGCGGCGACGCTGCTCCACAAATTGCTAGAGTATATTCATGAACAAGCGAAGGAAATTGATCCTCGAGGTTTTAGGCTATCCGCGTCTAAAAGTTTGCTGTGGCGTCGTGAGGATCTCATAGGGTTGCCTGGCCTCGAATTCGATCTGAAGGTAGACGGCGATCACATCTGGCTTCGCCTCCGTCGTCTTGAGGCTATTCCTTCTCCAGCTGTTCCGATCCCCTACAGAGATGTTATTCGTGCTAGTCCTGATCCAATGGGGCCGAAGCCGGCTCTCGATGAAAAATCCTTGCGTCATCGATTGAGCCGAACGAGTGGCGATCAGACACCAGAAGAGCGGGCCAAGTACGAGTCTATTGAACGAGACAACATAGCGAAAGCACTGGAGCGGTATTGCACGCTGTGGGAGTCCTGGGCTGAAGGAGAACGTCCACGACGAAAGAGTATTGCCTTGTATGGTGACTTATTCTCCCTCAAGCACCAATTAGAATCAGAGGAAACAGCCAAACCTCACGAATTAGTTTGGGGCATTGGAGTTGCTTCAGGGACACTACTCTGGGAAGGGAACGCTGTAGAATTTGAATATCCGCTTCTGACCCAAGCCGTCGAAATCTCCATGGATGAATCCACTTTAGCTTTAGATATTCGTCCACGCGCCGCACCGGTGCGCGTGGAACTAGATGCATTTATTGCATGTGGTGTGAGTGGAGCCACTGAAGTTGAGCGTGCGATGCGTCAGCATCTTGAAAAACACCTTGATCAGCCCGTGACGCCTTTCGACAGTTCGAGTTATGGTGATGTGTTGAAGCTTGCGGCCGGAGGACTCGATAGCCAAGGGAAATATCAGGAATGTGAGTCCATAGTCCCAAGCCCTAACGAGTATCTTGTGGTGACGAATGCTTGGTCAGTCTTTGCCCGCCCCCGTTCTAACAATTATTTACTTGAGGACCTTCGACAACTGCAGAATAAACTGAAAGACGGTTGCGATGTTCCAATGGGCCCAAAAGCCTTGGTAACGCCGCCGTCTGACCAGCCGGTTGAGTATGAGCCTGTCCGGTTTCGGGGGTTATCAAGCCGAGGTAACATTGGGTCTGGTCCCGTCGAAGAGCTCTATTTCCCCCTTCCTTACAACGACGAACAGGTTACGATCATCCAGCGCCTGGAACGAGCACCAGGGGTTACTGTCCAGGGACCACCCGGCACGGGGAAGACCCATACCATTGCCAATATCATCTGTCATTACCTCGCCACGGGCCGTCGTGTACTTGTGACGTCGAGAGGTGAGCCTGCGCTGGAAGTACTTCAGGCAAAGATTCCTGAAGAGGTCCGGCCTCTCACAGTGGCACTGCTCGCAAGCGACCGTGAGGGTATTCGCCAATTCAAAGCCTCGATTGAGGCCATCCAGCACGAGGTCTCACAACTCAATCCCGAGCAGTTGCGGCAGGATATTGACACACTGCAGGGTGCCATTGGACGTGCGCATGCGGATCTGATTGGTATTGACAAAAGAATCAACGCAATTGCGGAGACTCAACTATCAAATGTCGTACTAGACGGAGTCGAACGACGTCCCCAGGAACTGGCGGAACTGGTTGTTTCGGGTGAAGAACGATTCGGATGGTTTGACGACGTCGAGACCCTCTCGGCGGAACAAGGGCCGCCTCTCTCGGAGGAGGAGGCTCGGGTCTTGAGAACAGTGCGGCGTACTCTTGGAGAGGACTTGGTGTATGTCCAGGCTGTGGTCCCTTCCGCTGATGACTTGCTGTCGATTGACAAGATCGCGGTATTACACGACGTGCTTTCGCGCATACGAGTTATTGAGGCGGAGATCACTGCAGGCTCTCTGTTGCCCTTAAAAGCAATGATGCCAGATGTGCTGCAGGCTGCCCGTCATTTAGTGACCTATCTCGAAGAATCAATTGCGATTGCAGAGATGTTGGATGAGGTTGAGGGTGGATGGACGGAGCAGCTCCGGATGAAGTGCCGTAGCGATGCTTATGTCTCTGAGCGACAAGCTCTTGAAGTGCTCTTTGTCGATCTAAAGCGGCTCATGAAGGCTCGGGCGGAGTTCCTCAAGCGCCCTGTTGAGTTCCCCGAGGCGGGACTAACCTCAACTAAGACACGTGAAGCGGTCTCGCGAGGGGTCTCCGATGGCAAGCCCTTCGGGTTGATGTCATTTGGCCAAAGTGAGGCAAAAGCGCATCTTGCCAATGTTCGCATAGGTGGATTACCTCCACAGGGTGCCGATGACTGGATGCACATATTGCGCTATTTGGATCTCCATCAGGAGATAATGTCATTTACGACACGATGGAACCACGTGGCGCGTGACATGTCCGCTCCACCGCTGACCGGTCGCGGGAATGTGCTGCGTGAGATCGAAGTGGTCGCGACAGCTGCACAGAAGGCCCATCGATTGGGCACGCACTACGATGTCATCCTCCACAAGCAAGCTAAAGCTGTGTTTGAACAACCGCCGATTGAAGCACTCATGGGCACGGCAGCTGAGTTAAAGATGGTCCGGGACCAGTTGCTCAGACATCTCAGTATGGCCGACTTGGCACAGGCAGCCACAGAGTTTGCCACGCTACGCGAGAAGATTACAGGGAAGACTGGACCTATCTCTGAGCAATTTCAGACGTTTTTACAGTGTACGCTTGGGAATCCTGAAGTCGCTACAGAACAGGTCGTAGCACGATATGCCGATTTGCTGACAGAGCTGAGACGTCTTGCAAGTCTCTCTCAATATTTGGTTGTCCTGCGGGATTTCGCTAAACGTCTTGAGGAGGCTCGAGCTCCGAAATTGGCGATGAGGCTTCGCACCATGCCCGTGACCAACTTAGGGGACGACACCGTTTTCCCAGTGAACTGGCGTGAAGCGTGGAATTGGGCTCGCATGCGGAGACATCTCGAACAAATAGAATCACGTCGGGAACTGCTCTCCCTGGCCTCGAAGCGTCAGGAATTGGAAAGAGGGTTGTCGCGTCTCTATGGGGAAATGGTGGCAAAAGCTGCATGGGTTGCCATGAAACGAAATGCTACTCCCAAAGTCCTCCAAGCGTTAGCGGGATATGCGACCGCCATCCGCAGGATTGGGCAAGGAACCGGTCCCAATGCCACGCGCTATCGCCGAGATGCTCGGGAGGCGATGACAGACGCGGCGGGGGCAGTCCCCTGTTGGATCATGAGTCATGCACGGATTTCAGAAACGATGCCAGCCGACATCGGGATGTTTGATTTAGTGATTGTTGATGAAGCGAGCCAGTCTGATTTGTGGGCGCTGCCTGCCATCCTGCGCGGGAAAAAGATCCTCGTGGTGGGAGACGACAAGCAAGTCTCACCAGATGCGGGTTTCATTGCCAGTGAACGAATTCAGGAACTGAAATCGCGCTTTCTGACCGATCAACCCTATGGTACCGAAATGACCCCGGAAAAGTCTCTGTATGATCTCGCTGGGCGGGTGTTTGCTGCTGAACAAGTCATGCTACGCGAGCACTTTCGGTGCGTGCCACCCATCATTGCCTATTCCAATCGCGTGTTCTATCGAGGGGGTATTCGGCCGTTACGGATTCCCAAAGCGAGTGAACGGATAGAGCCTCCGTTAGTAGATTTGTATGTTGAAGGCGGTGTGCGAGATTACCGTGATTGTAATGAGTATGAGGCGCAGGCAATAGCCGAAGAGATAGAGGCGATCCTCAAGGATAACCGGTTTGCTAACCGGACCATCGGAGTTGTCTCACTGCTCGGAATCGATCAAGCCAAGCATATCGATACCATCGTACGCCAGCGGTGCAAAGGGCCGGAACTCATCCGACGTAAATTTGAGTGCGGTGATGCTCGCACGTTTCAAGGGAGTGAGCGCGATATCATGTTTCTTTCTCTGGTCGTGGACTCTGCAAATTGCAAAGCTGTGTCAGGGAGTATGTTTGATCAGCGTTTTAACGTAGCGGCGTCTCGGGCACGGGACCGTATGTATCTGGTCCGGTCTGTACAGATGAGTGCGCTTTCCGATAAGGATTTGCGCATGAGTCTTCTTACACATTTCGATAAGCCGTTGGTGACAGATCAAGAAGAGGTAGATCAGCTGGTTGAGCGGTGTGAGTCGGGATTTGAGAGACAGGTGTTTAGTGCTCTCACTGAGAAGGGTTATCGCGTTCTACCGCAAGTCAAGACAGGAGCCTATCGCATTGATATGGTGGTGGAGGGAAGTGGCGATGCTCGACTCGCGATCGAGTGTGATGGCGATGAATTTCATGGTCCTGACAGATGGCAGCACGATATGAACCGCCAACGCATCCTTGAGCGGGCAGGGTGGCGATTTTGGAGATGCTTTGCCTCCACATGGACCTTGCACCGTGAGGAAGTCCTCGAAGAATTATTGAGGGTGCTGAGCTCCATGGGCATTGAGCCAGTTGGGGCACTCTATCAAGCGCCCACTTTGGTGGAAAAGCGACACTGGAAACTCTCAGAGGCGGAGAAGTAAAAATGTCAGGGGACAATTCTATGTTGATATTAATGCTATTAGCGACTACGTCTATGAGATCCTAAAGGTCATTTACCTGTGATCTCCCTCTTCTTTTCTTATTCACATAAGGACGAAGCTTTCCGAAATGAACTAGAAAATCATCTCGCCGTGCTGAAGCGCGAAGGGGTTATTGAAGCGTGGCATGACCGGAGAGTGGATGCTGGTTCAAGGGTGCATGATGAGATAAGCGATCGACTTGAGTCGGCCAGCATCATTCTTCTCATGGTAAGTTCCAATTTTTTGGCATCGGACTATTGTTATGACCGTGAACTAGCGCGGGCGTTAGAGCGGCATGAGCGGAGAGAAGTCGTGGTCATCCCCGTCATAGTGCAGCCATGCGATTGGCAGCATTCAGCTCTTAAGCACCTGAGGGCTACACCTCCGGATGGCAAACCTATCTCGAAATTTCCCAATCCTCATGACGCTTATCTTGCGATCGTAACAGATGTGCGAAAGGCAATTGAGCGCATCGCGCCTGCTACTGCCATGAAAGCAGAAGGTTCAAAAGGTTCAATAGGAAGCGATGGGGCATCTAAGGTGAGAGGTCAAAAGCGAAGTAGCAATCTGCGTCTAAAGCGACAGTTTACCGATCATGATAGGGACATCTTTCTGGATAGCACATTTGAATTCATAGCGAACTACTTCGAGAATTCTCTGCATGAATTGAAAGAAAGAAACCAAGGAATCGATGTTCGGTTTAACAGAGATGGCCATAATTTTACGGCCGCCGTTTACCGCAATGGAGCTAAGCAGAGTTCTTGCCGGATTTCACTATCTGATCGTAAATATTTGTCAGGTGGGATCACATACTCTAGAGACGAAGCCGGAACTGGCTTCAATGAATCGTTGAATGTAGAAGACAATGGCTATTCGCTTTATCTCAAGCCACTAATGAACTGGCGAGGTTCAGATGCAACTAATGAGTTGTCGCAGGAAGGTGCTGCCGAGCATCTCTGGTCCATGTTCATAGAGCGGTTGCAATAGCAGAAATTCGGTGGAGCAACCTCCAAACTAACACATCGCCAGAGTCTGGCCAGCGGTTGGGAGTCGAAATTGAACTATGACACCACCCAGAATGAAAATACGAAGGAGGAGGAATTGAGGATTAGTGAAGGACAAGGCTCATACGATGCTTGATCCACGCCGGATCGAGGTGATGGATGAGGCGATGGCGGAAATCCTCCGCCGGAAGACGCCGGCCGAGCGTCTGGCGATCGGATTCGGCTTATGGCGATCGGCTCAAAAGATCTTACGGGGGCAATTGGCTTCGTTGCATCCGGAATGGGACGTCCGACGGCTTGACCAAGAAGTAGCGCGGAGGCTGTCGCATGGAGCTGTATGATTTGTTGGCGCACGTCGTGCAGACCTTCGAGCGGCTCCGCATTCCCTATCTTGTCACCGGCTCAGTGGCGTCCATGGCATACGGAGAGCCGCGATTGACCAACGACATCGATGTGGTGACGGGGTGGAAAAACCATCATAAGCGTTCACGGAAGCAATCGGCATTCCCCGTGGTTCAGCGTTTCTGTGTACGGCAGGTGCAGCCATCATTGCCTCGCATCGGCTGAGCCGAGTCTAACAAGCCACTGGTTGATCACAAGCAATCGACCGGAGCGAGATAATTGAGATAAAGTCGTGGGCGAGCATTGAAAAAGGACGGGTGGTGGGGATACAAGTGAGTGCGGATATGGCTCCAATCAACCAAGGCTTAAGGACTATGGATATCGAAATCGGCTCCAATCTGTACCGCGATTCCAACGGCACCATTGAAGTGGAGGGTGTCCCGCAAATTCAAATCGCGCGACATCCTTCAACCGGCGCCCTGCTGGTGAACTTCGCGCTGTTTGACTCGAACGGCCGAATGTTGGCGAAGGTGGTGGACAGCACCATGATGTTCAACGAACGGCGCGCCTATGAATTGGCGAAGACGAACAAGAGCGTGACGATCACAGAAGTCGAGTCCGGCAAGATCCTTCTCCACTTCGAAGTGAAGGCCTCGGACGCCGTTTCTTTGTCGAGAGGAGAGTTTCACACCATGAAAGGCCGCCTGCTGCATGTGTCGCCGACGGAGTGGAAGCTTGAGAAACAGCAGAAGAGCGGGCTCACGCAGGACCTTAAAGGGAGCGCCGTCTCTATCGGTTAAGATGGAGACGGCTGTGGGGCAGTGACGGTCGGCACCAGAACGAGGCTTCCGTTTTTCAGATCGATCGATATCGTATCGCCATCGCGCAACTCTCCCTTGACCAACAACCTCGCGATCGGTGTTTCCAATTCCTGCTGAATGAGGCGCTTGAGCGGCCGGGCTCCGTAGACCGGATCGTAACCCCGTTCTCCCAGATGCTTGAGCGCGGAGGGGCTGAGCGACAGGGTGATCCTCCGTTCGGCCAATCGATGGCGGAGTCGGTCCAGCTGGATCTCCACGATCTTGATCAAGTGTTCGGTGCCGAGCGGATGGAACACCACCAATTCATCGACCCGATTCAAGAACTCCGGGCGAAAATGTTGGCGCAGTTCGCCCATGACGACCGTCCTGACT
>CAYXKP010000053.1:21225-27006 GCA_964465695.1 uncultured Nitrospira sp. | reverse complement strand
AAGACGTACTGGGTACTTCGTGATCGTGCGCCGAACACATCTGCCGGATCGGAAGCGAATGTGAGCGGATTAAACGCAAATCCATCGAAATGGACGATGCCGTCCAACCAGCGGAAACTAAAGTCAAGCCGCCCATCTTTCGGAAGGTCTGCACCTAAGCGAAGCGAGCCTTGCCAATTGTGGTATCCATCTCGCTCAGCCGCGCCGCGCCGATAGTTGATCGCCGAAAAGCCGGCCGTGTCCAAACGCGTGATCGAACCAGAAAAGTCAATGGGCCCTTTCTTTCCGGAGAGGCCGCCTCCTTCTCGAATTGTGTTGAATGATCCGTATTCGGCAAATGCGGACACATTGGGTTTGTCTCGTCCGCGCTTTGTCGTGATATTAATCACACCACCCATCGCATCCGATCCCCAAAGCATGCTCTGGCTCCCACGTAGAATCTCTATCCGCTCGATATTGTCCGATGTCAAATGGGCGAAATCGTAGGTCCCAATGTTGGCACTATTAACGATCGCGCCATCGATTAAGACGAGCGTCTGCTCCGGCGTTCCACCACGCATCCGCACATCGACCGTCGTTCCGAGCCCCCCGCTTTGGAACACTGCAAGACCCGGCGCCCACCGAAGCGCCTCTGCCACCGTCCGGATTTTACGCTGCTGTAATTCTTCACCGGTGATGACTTCCACGGCGCTTGTTACCTGTTTGACGGGCATTTCTGTCTTGGTGGCGCTCACGATGACGTCAGGAACCTCGATAGTTTCCCGTTGATCGGCCATGGCGATGTCCTGTGCAAAGGCGGGAGGATGTCGGAAATATAACTCCGCGGATGAAAAAACTATGAAAACAATAAAGACCGAACACCGATAAACACGGCTCATGAAAACCTCCCTTTGACTCGAAGGGCGTCGATAATCCCGGCAGTTGGGTCTCCTGACTTGCGGCTCGTCGTTTCTCCGCGCCTTCCCATGTGCCGAGGCACACAGTGACATCGTGCGGAGTCACTCCCCGCTTACAGTGGCGGCACCGTGATGGATTTGCACCATCTTCCCCGTCGCTGACGGTATGGCCTTAAAGAATCCCTCCAGAATGATTGTTATGCACCCTGATACCTCATGGAGGGGTGCTTCTCCTCCGACCGACCTCAATCTGCGTCGGTCCAGCTGAAACGTCGTTCACCAAACACACTGCATCCCACGCGTCATATCAATTGCGGACGTAGTCGACGGAATATCGTGGAGAGCGGGGCACCATGCGTTCGAAATCCCAGTTGAACGTCAAGACGGCGGATCGGTTCGAAGTATGACTAAGCAGCCGCAGCCCATCCTTCACAACCAGACTCGGCGCCTTCCAGAACTCCAACGTCTTTTCTGCGCCGGTTCGATTACAGACGATCAATGGGAGCCCCGTTTCATGGGTTCGCATCTCCCATTCCCCGTTCGGGCCGTGAATGCCCGGGCCCCATGAAGCCGGCGACACGAGCATTTGCGCACCGTCGAATGAAAGCGCCCGAGCGATATTCGGCGTATAGACATCGCTGCAGATCAGGACGCCGACTTTGATTCCATCGCATACGATCGGGGCGACTATTTCGCCGGGACTCGACCATGACAGTGCATCACTCATGACATTGATCTTACGATGCGTACCCAGAATCTCACCGGTCGGGCCGATGACGAACACCGCGTTATAGAGCTGACTGCCCTCCCGCTCCGGGCAAGCGAGAAATACGGTACGCTTCACGGTCTTGACCAGTTTACAGACCTGCTGCATCCAGCGATCTGGTTGCGGCTGTATCCAATCCGAGCCGACGACCTGCGCGAACTGAAGCCCGCAGACCGCCAACTCAGGGGTCACGATCCAGTCGGCTCCTGTCGCGGCGGCATGCTTGATCGCCTCGACGATCATGTACCGGTTTCGCTCGATTGCCCCGGGAACCGTCTCCAGGTGAAGCAGCGCGATGGTTCCCGTTCTCATACTCATATTCCATTCACACAAAGCGACCGGGAAGCGTCACCCGAGGCAGCCCGGAAACGGGATGCCGGTCGACCAGCACCCGGCACCGATAGACGGATTCCAACACCGCCGACTCAATCACTTCTTCAGGACACCCCAGCCGGATCACCCTTCCGTGATCCAGTAACAAGATCCGGTCGCAATACTGGCTGACAAGATTCAAATCATGCGACACGAGTACAACGGTTAAACGGCGTTCCTCTTTTAGACGCAGCAACACCGAGCAGATTCCGACCTGATGCTGCAGATCGAGAAATGCGGTCGGCTCGTCGAGCAACAAGATCTTCGGCATCTGGGCCAAGGCTCGTGCGATCATGGCCCGCTGCTGCTCGCCTCCGGAAAGCTCGGTCACTGCACGATGAGCCAAATGGATGATGTCCGCCATCATCATCGCCTGCTCCGCGATGGCCACGTCTTCTTGGCTTTCCCATCCGAATCCTCCGGTCCATCGGCCCCGAGGCCGATGCGGAAAGCGGCCCATAAGCACGGTTTCCGCCACGGTAAACGGGAACAGCTGCTGTGAATCTTGGGGAACCACTCCAACGACACAAGCGACCTCTCGCTGAGTCAGAGAGCGCAGGTCGTGTCCGAATAAGTCGATGTGACCCTGTTGAGAAGTCGTGAGCCGCGCCAACACTTTCAGCAAGGAAGTTTTCCCCGCTCCATTCGGGCCGACGACACCCAGCACTTCACCCTCTCGAACGGAAAATGAGACATCCTCAAGAAGCCACCCGGCGGCCTCCGAGCCCCTTGACCCATAGCGAAACCAAACGGATTGGACGTCATACGCCGGAGCTGGTTCAAGGACGCCGGCCAAGCCGACAACCGCTTCTCGCTTTCTTCCGCTGTCGGACGACTCCGTCACGCCAAGCGATCCTTTCGCCGGAGTAAGAGATACATAAAGAATGGACCTCCGGCGAGGGACGTAATGATGCCCACCGGAATTTCCGCGGGAGATATCAGCGTCCGCGCAATGGTATCGGCACCCATCAGAAAAGTACCGCCTACCAGAGCCGAAGCGGGAAGAAGCAACCGATGGTCCGCACCTGTGACCAAGCGCACGGCGTGGGGAACAACCATCCCGATAAATCCGATCATGCCGCTGACGGACACGACCGCACCGGTCACCAACGCCGTTAGCACAAAGAGAAACCGCTTCGCCTGTTCCGTATCGATTCCGAGGGCGCGAGCGGAATCTTCTCCCAACGCCAAAATGTTTAAAACGCGCATTTGACTGAACAGAAGGAACAGGCCGATCAAAAGATAGACGGCGAGCCCGGCCAGACCACCGTAGGTGGGGGCGGCCAGTGTGCCCATCAACCAGGCCATCATCCCGTACGAACGATTCGGTTCCAAGATCGAGGTGATAAACATGATCAAAGCAGAAAAGATGGCGTTCAAAATCACCCCGGTCAGCAGCAAACTGTGGATCGGCAACTGCTCATAGCCGGCTGCCATGCGATAGACGACCGCCAACGCCAAGAGGCCTCCGGCAAACCCGCAGGCCGGCAACGCGGTTTCTCCCAAAAATGTGGTGCCCGCTCCAAGCAAGACCCCAACTGCGGCTCCAAGTGCGGCTCCGCTGGAGACGCCAAGAACATAGGGATCGGCCAGCGGATTCCGCAACAACGCCTGCAAGGCCACTCCCACCGTTGCTAAGGAACATCCGGCCAAGAAACCCAGCAGCATTCTGGGCAATCGGACCTGCAGCAGAATGGTTGTCGCAACATCCGATGTCCCACCGACGATTTCTTTGCGGCTGACGACGTCGACAAACACCCGCAGAATCTCGCCATACGCAATCGGTTGCGCGCCGAAGCGAAGACAGACGACGCCGACCGCGATCGCCGTGAGCGCAAGAATTCCCAATGTCGTCATCCACCACGAATTCGTGAGAATGGCGCCTTGAGTGATCATGCCGCTTGGTGGACCCACACGACAAGATTCGCCGGGCAGGACTCCGGCACACGAACCGGCGTGAACGGAGGCAGACGGCTGCTTCAACTGAGCCTCATGGGTGAACGGCGTCTTCACTGGAACGGAACACTTCCGGATGAATCGCACGGGCAAGTTGTTCCAAAGCCTCGACAACGCGAGGACCTGGACGATTCAACAGGTTCGAGGAGACTTCGTGAAAGCGCTGCTGCTTGACGGCCGAGAGTGCGTCCCAGCGCCGCCATTGCTGTTGCTCGCTATGCGGTACCGTTTCTGCTCCGCCACTGGGGAAGATCAATACCTCCGGATCATCCTTCAGCACCGCCTCCATACTGAGCTTCGGGTAGGCAACGCCGGCCTGTGCCGCGATGTTGATCCCTCCTGCGAGACTGATCATCTGGTGGATGAAACTACCCGGTCCCACGCTGATCAACGGCTGGCTATTGAGGACATACAGCACGCGCTTTGCCGGGGGCGTTTCAACTTTACGTCGAATGTCGGCGATACGTTGGCGCATACTCTGAGTCACTTCAGAGGCCGCCGAAGCTTTCTCAAACATCGTTCCCAATGTTTGGATGTGAAGCAGGATATCTTCCAGCGTCTGAGCATCGAGAACGAAGAGCGGAATTTTCAGCTGCTCGAGCTTCGCCTGCAGATCAGGACGGAGGAAATCTCTGGGTGCAAGGACTACATCCGGCCGGAGGGCAATCAAGGCTTCCGCGCTCGGATTCGAATATCCCACCTTGGCTTTTAATTTGGCCGCTGCCGGATAGTCACAAAACTCCGTCACGCCGACAATCCGGTCGTCCACCCCGATCGCAAACAGCATTTCGGTGATACTGGGAGCAAGCGAAACAACGCGCACCGGAGATTTGGCAAGGTAGATCCTGTGCCCGGCATCATCGACGAAGGCCCGTGACGAGACATGCGCCATGAATGGCATGCCGGTCAGGATTCCTTGTTGCCGCCGTTTCATCTCACCACACTCTCCCGGGTCGCATCCGTGCACCGGCACAAAAGGCCAAAAGAGCGCAACCAGAAGCCACATGGTGCCGAGCGGAAAATATCGTTTCCATGCGTTCAAAAGAAAAATCCCCAAGGCCTGAATAGACCTTGAGGATTGCACCCGCTTCTTCATCCTCACCTGCTCCCCAGCCTCGAGGGAACGACGGTCAATTCTCCGAGCAGGTTTTCTGGCTCATGGTTCACCCTACTCCCCGTGCCTTCCCATCGAAGCCTGAACGGCCAACCGTTCAGGCATCCGACAGTGGCATCAACGGGTTTCGTCCCCATTTACAGCGGCGGGACCGCGAGGGATTCGCACCCTCTTCCCTTACTCAGAGCTTATCGTGGCCAGCACAATAGGAGAGAGTGACAAAACTTGTCAAGCTCGGTCGTAGTCGGATGGTCTCAATCTGTCGCTCATTGCACACCTCGAATACATGAAACTTCGTAAACGTCAACACCGTCGATCGTCCTCGCGTCGCCTTCGCAGAGGCAACTTCTCTACTGGTCATGGAGTACCGCTGGTGCTTGTGGCTATCCTTTCAGCTGTGGTAGTATCTTTCGGTTTTAATCAAGCTTATTCAGAAATGAAGGAGAAAGACCGTGGCATGGATGTGTGAACTTTGCCAAAAGAAACCCGTATCGGGTAATAATGTCAGTCACGCCAACAACAAGACCAGGCGCGTGTTCAACCCCAATCTTCAAACGGTTCGTGCAGTGGTGGATGGGAGTCATAAACGTATCCGCGTCTGTACGCGCTGTTTGCGTTCCGGATTAGTGCAAAAAGCGGTCTGAGGGCATTCCCGCTTCGCACGCAACTTACGGCGC
>CAYXKP010000053.1:0-21215 GCA_964465695.1 uncultured Nitrospira sp. | reverse complement strand
ATCCGACCCTGCTCGACTAACCGGATGACTGACGAGTCATCAGGAGAAAGGGTTAGGGTACGGTTGCCGTCTTTGCTCCTGAGTACGAGCCCGACTTCGCCATTCGCATCCAATCCGAGACCTGCGCGAGCCTTCCCTCTCGAGTCCAGCAGTAAGAACTCCTCGGCATTTACCCCACGAGGGTTCTGCGCTTCAACCGGCCTTGGTAACAGCAACTGAGTGCTGAGCATTCCACCAACAATTCCACCCGAAAACGCGGCTGCGCAAAGCAGAAACATCTGTTTGTGCATAAAGACTGATCCTTTCGTGAAACTAACACTGGAAAGTTAGGGGATACCGACGAAGAATCCTATGCGAGACAGCAGGTAACGGCAACTATCACGTACAATGTCAGAAAAACTGTGGTTCAGAGAAGGTTTGGTAAGAAGTAGGAGATGTAGGAATTGAGACAACTCGCGTGGGAATCTGACAAAGTAGGCGCATGCCCTATCAAGAGGCGTACGCCTACTGCATGAGCTGCTAGGGTTGCTTAGTGCCGATAAAGATAAATCCATTCGTTCTGTCATCATTCAATGCCGCGCTGTAAAGCGTTCCGGATCCGGCATCATAAGTTGCTATTCCGTTTACAGTATTTGCTCCGTTGCGACAACCGGCTTGTCCATCGAATGTGACCGTGATGTCAAATACATTCCCACGTGCTCGCGGTGAAAATGATCCAGTGAATGTGCATACGATGGTTCCGCTACCGATAGCGGAACGACCGGAGATGGCTCCATTGGGCAAGACATCAACGGTCACGGTTTCAGTTGCAGTGATCGGGCCGGTATATGTCCCAGCCGCAGCACTCATATCCGGAATCAACTCGTATTCGTTATTGTACGTCGTTGTAAAAGTACTCTGTCCGCCGATTTGATAAACAATCGTGCCATTCAAACTTTGCTTTATTGCGAAACTGCCGTTGATTGTGGCATTGAGAATTCCTTGTCCTTCTAACCTGAAATCTCTGGCATTTGAGGATGCGAAGACACCGTTTTGCGAGTTGCTATCACCTTGTATGAGCCCTGCAACGGTCGAAGGGTCTCCGACCGCAGAATAGAGGATCCAATAGACACCGTCATCGAGAACAACCCCAGTAATGGTACGGTTGGTGTTGGTAGTGCCAGACCAAAACCCTTCGGCCGAAGCTACAGGAAGAGGCGCAGGAGGCGCATCCGACGTATCACCCCCACCGCTACAAGCAGAAAGACTGAGAAGCAATAGGCTGCAAATGTGAATCTGAACCCGTTTCAAATGCATGAGTGTCTCCTATAGGTGAACCAATATAGGTGAACCAAGCCAGAGTCTCCAAAAGTAGCGCAGCATTCCTAACAGGCTGTGTAGGATGACTCCAACCCCTCTCAAGTTGGGGGGCCTGAGCTACAATGAGCGGCAGAACGGTCGCAGACAATATGCTGATGTGCACTGGTCTCTTAACGGAACCGCGCAGAATCGGTGACAGTGGAGCGGAGATCGAAAGATCCGCTGGAAAAGCCGAAAGGTTTGGAGCGGGCGATGGGATTTGAACCGCACTCCGTCGCCGGGTCGGCTCTGGAAACCTGCCTCCCGGCTCCTGCAGAGGGGGCCAGCCCCCTCGCACACTCCCCACGAAAGGGGCTCACCCCTTTCGAAATCCCCTTGTCGTGGATTCAAATCCTGCTGGCAGTGTGCGGTTTGGAGCGGGCGATGGGATTTGAACCCACGACAACTAGCTTGGGAAGCTAGGACTCTACCACTGAGCTACGCCCGCTCGCTGCAACGGATCGTACGCTGGCCTTCCAGCACAAGTCAAGGAAGCCATTCTTTCACTTCAAGGGCCGAATTCCGCAACGGCGAACTTTTTCTTTCCGATCTTGAGACGCCGCTGTTGATGCACCTCAAAAGAAATGAGTTTATCGGGGGTGGTCTCTTTCACGCCGTCTACTTCAATGCCGCCTTGAATGATCAATCGCCGTGCTTCACTGCTGCTGGCGACCAACCCCGTTCTCAAGATCAGCCTCGACAGTTTTATGCTGCCACCCTGAACAACGTCGATCTCCGACATGTCTTCCGACTTCAGATCGACGTGTGTGTCGGGTTCGTCAGGAAATTCCCTGGCCTGAAATTTTTGTTGAAACTCTGCCCTCGCCTGCCTGCCGGCCTCGGCACCGTGATAACGCGCCACGATCAGCTCGGCAAGTGCCTGTTTGGCTTCCATCGGGTGGAGTGCTTTGGCACGATCAAGGTCTTCCGTCGTGAGGAGTTCGTAGTACCGATACATGAGCGTGTCGCTGACCGACATGACTTTTCCGAACATGTCCCCCGGCTGGTCTTCCAGCGCGATGTAGTTCCCGACGCTCTTGCTCATCTTCTTCACACCGTCTGTCCCTTCGAGCAACGGCATCGTGATGACGACTTGCGATTCTTGGCCATAGTTTCGCTGCAACTCGCGTCCCACCAAGAGATTAAACTTCTGGTCCGTCCCACCCAGTTCCACATCCGCCTTCAACGCCACGGAATCATAGCCTTGAACGAGCGGGTAAAGAAATTCGTGGATACTGATGGGTTTCTGTTCCTGGTAGCGTTTATGAAAATCGTCGCGTTCCATCATACGAGCGACGCGATAGTGCGCGGCCAACTGGATCAGCCCATCGGCCGTCATGGATCCCATCCAGCGACTATTGAACTCAGTCAGCGTCTTGGTCGGGTCAAGAATCTTGAAGATCTGACGTTGATAGGTTTTGGCATTCTCCCGGACCTGCTCCTTAGTCAGAGCTTTGCGGGTCTCTGATACGCCGGTCGGATCACCGATCAGTCCGGTGAAATCACCGATCAGGAAGATGACTTGGTGTCCGAGATCTTGAAAGTGCTTCAATTTATGAATCAGGACCGTATGTCCGAGATGAAGATCGGGCGCTGTCGGATCGAATCCCGCTTTGATACGTAGTGGACGCTTCTCTGTGAGAGAGCGCTTCAGTTTCGACTCGAGCTCGGTCTGCTGGATGACCTCCACCGCACCCCGTAGAATCAAGTCCAATTGTCGGGTCACATCCTTCATAACGCACGTTGCTCCGTCTCTCGTGTTGGATTTTCCGTTGAAACCGTCACCAATGACTTCAGGCGATCATATTTTTTGGCACCGATGCCTTTGACCTCACGAAGGTCTTCGACCCTCTGAAATCGGCCGACTGATTCTCGATAGGCGATCACGCGTTGAGCCAGCACTGTTCCGATTCCGGGCAACGAGACGAGCTCATCGGCACTGGCACGATTGATGTCGAGCCGTGAAGGAATCGACGTACGTGATGACACCGTCCGCGCGGCAGCATCGGTGTCCAGACCCTGAACGGTTCTACCGGGCGACCCGGCGGTCAGGCCCCTCCGCTCCTCCAATTCGTCAACATGGGTGCTGACGATATGCTTCTCGGGAGCTGATAAGATTGGCGGTTGTTGAGCCCATCGAACCCCAAGCATCACACCAATCGTCATGGAGAGCATACCGAGTTTCAGAAACAGAGACTTGATCATCAGTCTACCCTTTTTCGACTAGGCGAATGGCAGAATTCTCATGTCCTTCCTCCTCCCCATCGGATGATCATTGGCATCCCAGCCATTTGAGCCGCGACATATCCGCCGGACCAGGCACCGAGAATTGCGATGTGGATTGGAGCGGCCATGTCAAGGTAGGGGTGACGGTGCGGTCGAACGTGAAGGCGGGAGGCTGGAAGGTCAACTTCCTCAGATCTCAACCTTTCTTTTGACTGGCAAGGAAGGCTTCGTACTGCGCAGCTGTCATCAGTTGATTGACTTCCCCAGGATCAGCGAGTTCGATCACGGCGATCCATCCCTTACCGTAGGGGTCTGAATTTACCGCTTCAGGATGATCATTCAACTGGATATTGATCTGGCTCACCGTCCCACTTACCGGCGTGTAAATAGTAGACGTTGTTTTCGTCGATTCAACCTCACCAAGCTGCTGCCCCGCCTTGACCGACACACCCACCTTTGGCAGATCCAGGAAGACGATATCGCCTAACGCATCCTGAGCAAAGTCGCTGATACCGATAGTCGCCCGTTTCCCATCGAGACGAACCCACTCATGCTCTTTGTGAAATCGCAAATCGGCTGGAATCATATCGGCTCCCTATGACCGGTTACGTCCTGTATGTGCGGTGCTACCGCGTGGACCGCATCGTTGATTTTTATTCAATATCCGCTGCTAGCCGTAACGTTTTCACGATGGTAGTTGGGCCGACCGGCGTTGTCAAGGAACGCCTGGTCAGCGTCGAAAGAGTGGCCGGACACCATTGAACTTCACCAGGTCCGATTCCGAATCGCCGACAAGAACCAGAGGAACGGCACAAGATGTTCCTCCTTAGCTGGACCGGTCGAAGCATGGACGGTGAGGAAGTTTCCCGCTCCAAACAGGGAAGGTCAGCCGAAGATTTCCATACCGGGGAAAAAATATCCGATTTCAAATTGTGCGGTTTCCGGCGAGTCTGAACCATGCACGGCGTTGAATTCGATATTCGTTCCGTGCGCTTTGCGGATGGTCCCGGCATCGGCTTTCGCCGGGTCGGTCGCCCCCATCAGATCGCGATTTTTTTTAATGGCATTGTCGCCCTGCAACACGAGGACGATTGCAGGCCCGGAAGACATGAAAGCGCAAAGGCTCCCGAAAAAAGGACGTGCTTTGTGGACGGCATAAAACCCCTCCACCACCGACTGGGACATATGCACCATCCTCATGGCAACCGGCTTCAATCCCGCTTGCTCATACCGATGAATAATATCTCCGATGACGTGTTTCTTGACTGCATCCGGCTTGATGATGGCCAACGTTCGCTCGCTCATGATCGCTATGTTTACCTCCAGATGGTTACAGCATTCGTGAACAGCTAACAGCGCGGTGCATTATAGGTTCCGTCTCTTCACCCTTGCAAGCATCTGATGCCTCATAACCATGGACGTCTACTCGATCGGTTGCGTCGATCTATCTGCCTCTATGCGAGGAATGTCGTGCGTGACACGTGTATCGTCGGACCAGAGATGGAACTGGGTTTCAAGTATTGACCATGAAATCCCAACATCTCATACTTGCGGACATCCCGCTCATGAATTGGCACGGGCCGTACTTCCACAATCATGCAGTAGGCCAACCGGCAAAGAAGCTTGGCGCGACGACCTGCAGGAGAAGACTGGTAACGGAACAGATCCGCTACCCGGAAAGGATAGACGTGTTCAGCAATTATCGACGTGCGACATCAACGATCGCATTCTAGGACATCCCGGCAAACCCAATCCCAGAGCCGATTTTAACCTTAAGGGTACCAGTAACATCGTAGCGATATCGTAGACGGCTGACGGCATTTCGTCAACTGTCGGATTTTCGCCACACCACCTCAGACAAAGGAGTCCTTACTATGAATGATGTAGTCTCACGCGCGTTCGATACTCTCATCGCCTTACTTATCGCTTCGATCCTGGGAACCATTCTGCTTGGTGCCTCGGCATTCGCAATGGATGGATCTGACAGCGCCTTCTATTTCAACGAGAGTGGTCAACTGTCACAGCGGGATTACTGGTCACCTTCCAACCGAAGCCGGTCAGATTATGAAACTGACAAGCGAATGTATCAGGACCACTCGAACAGGGAGACCTTGAGATCCAACGATGAGACCATCCAAGGGTACTACAACGCTCCAAGATCGAGCCAACCGGCCTACACCAATCCAAACCCAATGTTCGGCGTTCATGGCCCGGACGGAAAGATGCAGCTCTGCCAACGGTCATTCGACCGTGTGTACTGCCACTGAAATCAAGGAGGAATCGTGAGTACCAAGAGAGAAAAGCGAATGTGGTATTGGGAAGCAAAGGCGAAGGGTATTTGCACGAATTGTCGGAACTCACCAGCCCGTGAAGGCCGGATGTTGTGTCTTAAATGTCAATCTTCCAATCGACTGAGGTCTCAGAAGCACCGAGACGCAGCAAAGACGAAAGGCTTTTGTCAGACTTGCTGCCGCCGACCGGCCCGATTCAAGAAGTCGAACTGTTCGAAATGTGCGGAAGCTGACCTCAACAGGAAACGTAGAACCCGCTTCGGTGGGAGTAACTTAAACGCCAATGGTATGTTAGATCGTCAGGGGTTCCGGTGCGCAATATGTGGGAAGCCTGATGGAGTCGGTAACCGAGCTAACAAGCGGCTGGCCCTGGATCATGACCATCGTTCAAAGAAACTTCGAGGCATGTTATGCTGCGAATGTAACCGAGGTATCGGACTTCTCAACGACAGTCCCGAACTTCTTCAGAAAGCCTCCCTCTACCTTATCCGCAATGGTGCTCCGTTGACACCTTCTCCAACCTGGGAAGACTAGCGTAAGTCATCGGAAAATCACCAGAAATGTGAAAATATATCTGACCTTAAGTCGATAGGCGTCGCTGGTCAGTTTCCCCGTACCGGGGTGCCGTCCGGCCAGGTGCGCGGGACCATTGAAATGATGCAGGCACGGGCGCCGGTTCCGGTCTCTGCCGCTCCTAAGTGGGCGTCACGCTTGATCTAAGCCATTGATCCATAAGGCTTACCAAGAATTGAAGGAATGGTTAAGCCTGTCCAATCCAGCCGACTGACCAGAGACCGGCCAGAGGTCCATAGCAAACAGCCTCAGGAAGGCACCTGGCTGGCCCAGGAACGACGATCCTTTCCTAGGTGTCTTTCCGGTAGGTTGTTTAGTTGAGCGGCCTGGACGGCATCGAATCAGTAGAGGGACGCCGCTTTAAGTCCCTGAGAGACTGGATTGTTCAATGAAATCAATGGGTGTCATAGGGATTGTATATCCCTGTCAGTGATGGAGTGGGCTGGACGAGCTATTGGACTGCTACGGCTGTCGCTGCCGTCGCCTGGGACGGCTCCTGAGGACAGCTCCGGTGTGGGCCGGATTGGAAACTTTCGCCGCTCCGATTGTCAACTTCATGAGCGTGTGCGTCTTTGTGTCATGTCGAAAAGGACTATTTCTGTTGGGCCTTAAACCACATTGGAGGACCTATGCGAATCGAGCTTAATACAACATCGCAACGTAGACGACGAATCGGACGAGCTGTTGAACGAGCTATTGAGGTAAGAGGCGGGACACAGAAGATTGAGGTAGAAGCGCCACAGATTGTCCATCGAGTTTTCATCCTGTGGGATTGCGGCTGGACTGTCACAAGTATTGCCGGGAGCCTGAACATCTCCACCAGCTTGACGCGGCGGCTACTGAACGACTCAGGCAGACTACGAAAGAGATCAAGATGGCCAACGT
Organism: uncultured Nitrospira sp.; assembly: GCA_964465695.1. GTDB lineage: Bacteria > Nitrospirota > Nitrospiria > Nitrospirales > Nitrospiraceae > Nitrospira_D. Next base: position 13,902 of record CAYXKP010000053.1, on the reverse strand, counting down.
AAGATTACAACATGCTGGTGGCTTCCGAATCTGTGACGGAGGCCCGGATTTCTGGTTATTCAAGCGTAAAGAGATCCTGCCATATCGCAAAGCAGTGAAGGCCATCCTCGAAGCGGCCAAGAGAAACGATCCACGTATCCAGAAGATGATTGAAGACGCTGCTACCGAGTGGAGCACTTACGCCTGTCCCGACTTCCAGGCTTGGCCGTCACTCTCGCCCTTGCTCAAACAGCAAGCCTTGTTCAGTTGGATCTTGAGACAGCGAACGAGGAAACTGAGGAAGCAAAGGACAGCCGAGGAAGTCCTGATTGCTGGTGTCGCTGGCCTTCTGCATTGGCAGCTCAACGTACAGCCAAGGCATGATGCTTACTCACGCGCGGTATCGTGTGGCCGGTCAGTGTGGTTCTTGCTTCGTCGGGAGTACCGGGACTACGAGCACGATGACGGACATGGAACCATCACGGTCAACAAGGTCTGCCTCAACAAGCGGGTTCGAATGCGGTCACGGTATGCTTGTCAGAGGATAGAGACGGCAATCATGAAGCAGGCTGGATGGTTCATGGAGGAATACGGTTCACGGCTTGTGGAAGAAGTCCTGGGTCGGTCCTCCGAACCTCTTAAGGCTCGCGGACTTGAATTGTGGGCCGCTATATAGCCCTCTGAACGTCTTCAATACCCCTCGCCTCTTAGGAGGAAACCCTGTCCTACGAGAAATCGCGGACTTCAATTGTGTAGCGCCTCTTAACCCTCTGAACGTCTTCAATACGGCCTGCTTTATAAGAGAGAAACATCGAAGCTCTGAAGAATCGAGGACTTTAATTGTGTGGTGCCTCTTAGCCCTCTGAACGTCTTCAATTACGTCATCCCTTATGAAGAAGGGAAACCTCAAAGCTCGTCCAGAGCGACTCAAAGTGTCCGTTGTTGGCGGTTCGATTATATGCCGCCTCTTAAAGAAGGGAAACCCTGTCCTCTGAAGAATCGCGGACTTCAATTACCCCTCGCTTTGTAGCCCGATAAACCTTCAACCGTCACGAATCGTGGACTTCAATTAAGTTGTCCTATTTAGCCAGATAAACCTCATGCCCTGCCGGGTATCTCCTCGCCTGGTGGGGCTTTTCATTCCGTATCTGTATTACATCGTTCCTCAACCTCATCAACTCATCAACTCAAAGGAGTTCCTCGCTATGTTCCATCGTTCTTATCCAGTTCGACGTAAGGGACAATCTAACAGTTCCCCGGTCACGTCCATTCGCTTCAGTACGTCTGCCAAGCAGGGATTGAAGGAAATCCGGTCCATGCTTCAGCAACGCTGGCACCTTCCGAAGGAGCCGAGTCTTTCCTTGCTCCTAGAAGGTGTCATCATTCGATGGGCAGAAAGCGTGAAAGATGATCCGAACGCAATCACCGACCTCATCACGGAGATCGAGGCGAGAGGCGGTGTGAAGGGTGCGAAGAATCAGTTCCAGTTGGATCGAGAAATCTTCAAGAAGGAAGGACTTGTATAACCATGTCGTCACTCACCGAACAACTTCTGAATGGCAGTATTTCCCCACTGTCCCGGTTTGAGACAAGGTGCGAACCTGTGACCCTTGGATTGGCAGCGATGGGCGCAGCCTCCGCTGGTATGAATATCTACGGTCAGTTCCAGGCGCGAGACACGTACAACTCCGTTGAGGAATACCGCAGGATCGAGCAAGAGAACGCGATTGAAGAGAATCGTCGGAGAGCGACCCAAGACTATCTCACTAACGTTCGACTTGAGCAAGAGCAGCAACAACAGGAATATGAATCCGTCGCTCAGAAGTCCGTTGACATCCAGGCACAAGCCACTCGTTCAGTCGCCACAGGAATGGCGTCCGCCGCCGAACGTGGAGTCGCAGGCCGCACAGTTGAGATGATTGCCCAGGACTTCGACTTCATGGCGAACGAAGAGACTGGACGACTCAGAGAAAATCAGCGCATGGCTGATAGACAACGTTCAGAGAACATCCGTGGCATGGGTACGGAGTGGCAGAACCGTGTCACTTCCATCAAGCCATACGTGAAGACACCAGCCAAGCAGATCGACTTCTTTGGTCCGATCTTTAAGGCGGGGGTGCAGACGCTCGGCAATGTGGCGGTAATGCCAGCCGGATCGTTGAAGGGAGTCGGGTTCGGTGCTCAAGCGAGTGGCAGTCCCAACCCTGGAACGAATCCGCTTATGAACTTTCCGAGTGTGGGAGTCTAGGCCGTGAAGTGCAACATCTCACGTTCTCGTCTTGAAGTCTGTTGGCAGCTCTCAGCTTGTTCACGGTTCCTGAGCTGTCGGCAGATTTCACAGCTAACAAAGGCTTCCGTCCAAACCTCGGCCAACCATCGGAGAATGGCCGACGAACTCAAGGCGCAGTATCCACGGTTGGCACTTTACCGGCTGGCTCTTGTGGATGCTCGATGGTTGCTCAGACCGGAAGTTCGAAGGCGATAGAGTCCGCCAGGACGCGGGCGAACAGACCAGCCAGGTAAGCCACCAGGACCGACGATCTCACCGGCACCTGTCCGAGTACATCCTCGTTGAGAAGTCTTTCCTCAGGGCAAATTCCGTAGAAGTACCCTCACAAACATTGGGGTTTCGAAGGGTCTCGGTCCTCCGACCGGCAAGTGTCGGATCGGAGGCACCCTACCCATTCCCTAGAAAGGTTCAAAGTTGTACACATCATGAAGACCGACGCCCTACCAACCTACCCCGACTTCGCCAGTTATCCGAACCACGCCGCAGGACATACCCTCAGCTCGAAGGGTTCTTGTTCCTGTGGCCGGTGGGAGTTGACTGGATCGAGAGAAGCATCCCTGGTGAAGTCGCACCAGTTCCATACGCAGATGGTGAAGCAGCCGAGCTTCCCAGTGACTCAAGAAGAACCTCACGTCAGCACGTTCCCTGAATCGTTCATACCGATGCGCGATGCTTTCGTGAAGGAAGCTCTCGCACATCCGGCCTTCAAGTTCTTGTCGAAGGTGGAAGTGATCCAATCAATCGAGAATCGAATCTGGTCAATCCTTGGCCGACGATCCAACCTGAAGCCGGATCAGTATGTCCGACGAGACGACGCAACAGCAACAGCGTGAGCCTCACCAAGAGGCGAAGCATCGTGAAGCCGTCCGCTCTTGGCGTCTTGAGCATCCCGACTACTACGCCCAATGGAACGCCAAACGGAAAGCGGATCGTGATGCGCTGGGATGGAGCGCCAAGGATGGCTCGCTTCCAGTTCCCCAGATCAAAGGCAAGCCGCCGTACACGGTCAACGTGAGACGGCCACTGAAGCCGCACGAAAGACGACAACCACCACCAAGCACGAAGAGGAGGCCAAAGACCCATGAACCCATTCATCATTCAACCAGCGAAACATTCGACGCCGACACCTAGTGACGCGCTGCTCTGCCCGGTATGTGGCAAGGATCAGCGTGTCATTGCCCAGTGGCGAAGGTGCTGCGACTGCGACGATAAGATGACCGGATGGAATGACGCCGAACCTGGGACCATGAGGACGTGGTCACACGATGGCATTTGGACTTCACCTATCGCAGGGGCAGCGTGACCATGCCAGCCAACGTCAAACCATACATCCCGCCCAAGCAGTACAACGAACCGATGGACGAGCGAGCGATACAGCGCGAGTTGGACCAAGAGCGCCTCTACCACAAGCTGTTCTTCCGAAGGACGACAGCAATATGCCGATGCGGGAAGTCCTACGTCGATCCAACCAGGGACAATGTGCATTGGCGCCATGATGTCCATGTGAAGGAAGTCCTGTCCCGCATGGAGGATCAACTACGAGGTATCAGCTATGGCGAGTAAAAGAAAGTCAACGACCGATGTTCTCCCATACGTCGGTCCTTCATGGGAGCAGATCGAGGCGATGACCGATGCACAGGTGGACGCCGCTTTCATCAAGCTGAAGGTATTGCCCCGCAAGCGGAACTTTCATGAAGGTGATGACGCTTGGTTCATTGCCGCGCATGGCGACCAGGATGATGGCCACGAATGGACGCCCGACGAGATCAAGGCACTTCGCCAACGAGTGCATGCATGGTATCGCCACTGCCTGAAGAACGAACTGTTCTCAGCGTGCCTTGAACGATACGTTGCGACACTGACCGAGGATCAATGCTGGAAGATCGTAGAGGCTGGTGAAGGGAAGCGGCCAACGCTCAACGAGAAACGCTACACACCCTTGGACAAGCTGCGCATTCGCGCGAAGGATGTGGCATGGCGACAACATAGACAACCACAACAACCACTTACCGAGGAGGCACCAATGAATGAAGACGAATGGACGTGGCTTACCGATCATCGGAGAACAACCGCAGCACAAGCGGACACCGATGTGTGAATTCAACTTTGAGGCAAACGCGGCGAAAGCGTTCCTCTGCATCCAACAATTCCGAGCACAACAACGAAGGGAACAAGAAGCATGTCTACCAACCTCCAACGAGTAGTATGGCAACTCCAACAGAACGGCCTGAGTTATGAAGAGGCCGTAGCTACACCGGAAGCGAAGCAAGCCGCGCGACAGGATGACATCGACGCGCGACATCACCAGAATACAAGGTCCAAAGCGGAATACCTCGCAGCCTTCCGGCAAGCCAGAGCGCAGCAGGGGTTATCCCATGTAAAGGGATTTCTCGACGGTGAAGAACTACAGCTTGCAATGGCGAGTGAAGCCTACGAAACCAACCCTGATTATCGTGAAGCCATTTCCGAGATCCTCATGGAAACGCCGGATTCAGTGCTGAACATCTCTGCATCGTCAAAAGGTGATGGTCTTGAAGTGCAAGTTGGTCAGACGTACAGCTCCGACAAGGCAACAGTTGAATCCATGCAGGAAAACGCTTACCGCGAGTACATCATGGAAGAAATGGGGAAGCTGGACCTCGACACCGCCAAAGGGCGCTATGAATATATGCGCTACCTCACCGATCCTGCCAACAAGTTCCTTGTGGATTATCAAGAGAGCCTTGTAACCACGCCCGCCGACCGCATGCACCAATCTATGTTGGCAGATCAAGCCGCTGGCAAGCGTGACGAAATCACGATTCTCGAAACGCCGCCGAATGACGGCAGCGAACCTGGTGAAGGAGGGAAGCAATAATGTCAGCGAAGAAGTTCCAAAAGATTGAATTGGATTCTAAGCCTTCACCGTCGAAGGCCGATGCACAGACGACGACCAAGCAGGACCACACCAACGAGTCTGGTCCGGCCAACTATGGGGAACGTATCGCACTGGCGACAGTCCCTTATGAAGGTCAACGCTTCCGGTCTGTCAACTGTACTGTCAACGCTGCTGAGTTGCAGGCCGGTTTACTCCAACAGAGGAAGAACTTCGAAGAGTACCAAGCTCGCAACGAAGAGTTCCGGCGCGTGAAGCGTGGAAAGCGTACCATCAGCCACGATCTTCCACCGGAAGAATCGTATAGAGAAGACGGCTCAATGGTCTCCACACCGACGGAGACCACTACAACGCGGAAGGAACACTGATATGTTTCCAGGCGAAGAACCCGTAACCTTTGCGAATGCGTCCGAGAAACTTCACGAACTCGGAGCGGCCTTGGGCGTGGATACTCGAACGCAAGCCATGATCCGAAGGCAAGAGTTGATTGAACAGAAGCAAGCCGCTGATTCAGCCGCTCTCGGTATCAGACCGCGGCATGGGCTCAATGTGCCTCAGTAACACTTTCACCACGTAAAGGAACACCAACATGGCAACCAAAACACTTACGAAGAAGATTTCTCGCACGTCTAAGCGGAATACGGATAACGCAACCATCTTCCAAGGTCCGGGCCAACCTTCGACGACTCAGAAGACTTCGCACTGAGTTCCACTCCACTCTTCACCCGTTCTTTCCTCGGATCACACAGCCCGATTCGACTTCTTGCGAGAAGTCGATAGGAGAACTGTGCCGCTGTGTCGGAGCGATGGATGGCTGTGAGGGTCAACCGACCTTGCCAGCTTCACAGGCTGGCGGGGTCGCTTCATTTTCAAACAAATAACATCATTCAATCGGAGGAGATTTTCATGAACAACATGAAGAAGTATTGCTACGCCTGCAAGCAGGAGAAGGATCGGAGCGCGTTCAACAAGGATCGAAGTCGGAAGGACGGACTTCAGGGAATGTGCCGTGAATGCAGGGCGAAGTACAACGCCAGGTGGTACCACAAACGAGGCGGGAAAGAGCGGAAGGCGAAGGTGCAGGCGAAGAACTACGCCAGGTGGTATCACGAACGAGGAGGGAAGGAACAGAAAAGGACGTATAAACACTCTGAGCGTGGGAAGCAGTTACGGGCGAAGGCCGACACCCGCCGATTCTTCGGTGATTCTCGCCTCCTCCTCCTCAAACCCCATCTCCTCAAGGCCCAATTCAACCGCTGTCCAATCTGCATGACTTCAGCGGAACAGATTGAGCAAACCTATGGATTTGCGTTCGACCATTCACATACAAGCGATATGCTCAGGGGTCTTCTTTGTGGATGTTGCAATACCCGTCTTGGTCTCTGGAACGCCGACGAGCTGACCGACGCTTGGAAGGTGTTCGACTCCCTCAAAGACAAGTCCGGCCCAAAGGGTCAGAAGCTCTTAAGGGCGATTAAGTATTTTGATCAGACCACCTTCGATAAGATCGGCTTGGTGTTCGTCTGTATTGGACGCCTCTCTTCAAAGAAGTACAGCAAAAAACAACTCACCCTCCTCCGTGCTCAGAACGATACGAACCTTTCTACCGTTCTCGCGCGATGGGAGAAAATCAAGGAACTCGCAGCATGAGTAGAACATTCCTCGACGTGAAAGGCCGCCCGCTTCAGGTTGGTGATGAAGTTTGCTTCATCTCCGCACCACAATGTTTGAACTATGGAACTCTTGTCGGATTTCGCGCGATCAATCCGCGAATGACGATGGCTGAGATCGTGGTTACTATCAGCAACGGTGAGACACGAACTCTCACGGTTGACCCGCACCTAGCCTGCAAGCTTAGCTGACCCATCCATTCCTGGATGATATCCACATCAGCAACAGTACTTAAGCAGTATTTGACAGTGTGAACAGTCCTGCTATGGTTTGGTCTGATAGACCACCAACCATAAGGAGGTTCACCATGCAGGTACGAATCGGAGAATGGTTCGAACTCGAATTGTCTCGCAAGACCCTATTCATCAGAGTAGGACGATTTGCGAGGTTCTACAATTCACTGGGCATGCCGACACATTGAGACAACCACCAAGACGCCAGATGCCTCTATCCGCGAGGACGAGGGTACACCTTCTTGTACTGCTAACATCTGGCTCCCTCGTAGCAGAGGGACAGGAAGGAAATGGAACATGCTCACGATTCAACAAGCTGAACAACTCGAACACGAAACGACAACCCTACATTTCAAGATCCTTCGACGACATGGTAACGTTTTGTCCGAAGCGCATCAACTCTGCCTGACAGCGATTCACAATCAACTGACTCAAATGTGTCTAGGTGAAACTTCTGAAGCCTATGGCCGGTGGTATCTCTCCGCTGGTGTGGGTTTTGGGAAGTCAACTGCCGTCGCCTCGTTTATTGTGACAGCGTGGAGACTTGGACTCCTGGGGAATGGTGTTTCCATCACCTACACGGCTCAACGAGTCGAACAGCTCTATGACCTCGAAGACGCAATCATCCATGCGGCCTATGTCGCAGGGTTCACCATCCCGAACATTCGCCATATGGTCTCTGTCCTCCATGCCGACAGAGCCTCTACAGCTCGACGAGCCTGTGACGTGGATCAGCATGTCCCTGTCCTTCTGATTTCTCATGAGAAGATCCGACGCCAGTACACCAGGCCGGAAGATCGTCGGTACGATAAGGCTCCGGTCTATTTCCTGAAATATAGGCAAGGTCCAAGGTCCTTGGTGATCTGGGATGAACGATGCCTGACGACAGCACCGAAGGCGATGTCACTCAGAGACTTGTATTACGCTTTGGGCGGTATCGAACGACTGAACAACCCGAAGCATACTAAGCTGCGAACATGGATCGAGACAGCACTGAAGTCACTATCTGAACAGAGCCAGGTGATTCTTGAACGACATGCGAACGGCTTACCTGAAGGCATTGGTATTGAGCCGACACTGCCGCCGATGGATCTTCAAGAGCTAAAGCTAGGATTAGCCGGTACGAGCTATGGGTATAAACCCTTGTCAGAGTTTCTATCCATGCTTCGCTTTCGTCTACGGCTCATCCCGTTGAAGGGAGATGAGAGCCTTGTTACCTACAACGTAGTGGTACCAGACCACATGGAGAATGTTCTTGTACTTGATGCTTCGGCCAGCTTTTCTAAGCTGACACAGCGGGACCCCACACTCAAGAACTTGGAGGACCACCATCCCTACCTCCAACTCCTTCATGAATCCTACGGTAAGACCCTCAGCACCTTGCTCGACTTCTCACGGCTAACATTCAAACGCTGGAATGTAGCAGCAGGGAAAGACGTAGTGAACAGTGAACTTCAAGCATACCTTGCCGGTGAGACCACTAGGACCAACCTGATTTCTGAAGTGGTGTCCTTCGTGAAAGAGAGGCAGAAAGACGGCAAGAACATTCTCATCTGGACACATAGCAAAGCGTCTCAGACTGTAGACCTACCTGAACTACTGAGAACTGCTTTGAGCCGTGGCGGAGTAGACCTCTCGGTGAAGGTGTCCAACCCTCATGACGAAGGGAAACTTGTTCCTCAAGTAGTGGTCTCCAACTACGGTCTTCATGATGGGACCAACCAGTATTCCTACTGTGATGTAGAAGTCCTTCTTGGTGTCCAACGACGAAAGACCGGCGACATCGCAGCCAGCATGCTTGGCGCAGACCATAAGCTACCTGGTGGTCTAGACTACAAGGAGCTGTATGAATGCCGTGTGAACGAATCAGCGATCACGGTTCACCAGACCATCGGCAGAGCTAGTAGTCGCATCACAAAGGATGGAATAGCCAATCCTCAAGAAACTCTGCTTGTCTATCAAGACACATATCGTGACTCATGGATACTTACGCCCTTGTTGAAGGAGTTGTATCCAGGGTCGGTATGGTCAGACTTCAAGACGAAGTATGAACGGCCAGCCAAGACACCAGGGCTCATGGAGACATGGGCCAAGACGGTGCATGCTTACCTGGACACTTTACCGGAGACCACAGAGAAGGTTTCGAGTAGAGGGTTGAAGGTAGCCGTAGGTGGTGAATCAGTTGCTCCGAGAACGTGGGCGACTGTAGTTAAAATGGTCACTGGTGAAACATGCATGGGAACCATAAGAAGCGAACGCTCTCTTTATGATCCCTTGCACTTTTCCAGTCAGTGGAGTTTAGAAGGATCGTCTCTAGTCCGTATGTCAGCGGAATACTTCACTGTTCCTGAAGAATCCATGACAGCCGCTTGAAGTCGGTCTTGAGGTCTACCTGAGGTCTGTCCTCTAGTCAGTACACCAACCGACAACAACGAGCAGCGACCCGAGACCTGACCGGCCTTGGGCCTGCTTCGTTGATGTCACAATCTGGCACAAAGTAACCAGAGGAGTTGGACGAGTGGGTAGACAAGGTATCCAGTCGGAGATTGAAGAAGGAGGTTAAGGCCGACCGGATAGCACCCAGGACATGGGCCAGGATTATCCGGTCAGTCACTAATGAACAAGGAGGTCTACCATGTCCCAAGCATTCACCACCGAAGACCGTAACGGAAAAAGCGTTACCTCGGACGACAGTAACGGAAAAAGCGTTACCTCACCGTCAACGGAAGCTCAGAAGCAGCAACGGTACCGGGAACGACTGAGGGAGATCGAGGCTCTTAAGGCTGAAGTGGAGTCTCTACGGTCAGACAAGGAAGCGTTCAAGGTCGCCGTCAGAGAGTTTGCCCAATTGAACGAGGGTCTCAAATCCAAACTGGCTGAGATCGAGGCCGAGCGTCTTACCTTGGCCGGTCAGTCCGAAGCGGTGTCAATTGGTAAGGAAGTCCTGGCCGACAAGTACCTTCACCGGATCGTGAAGGAATACCGTCGAGAAGATGGGCCACGGAAAACCCTTCAGCGGTTCATCAAGCCGTTCATGAATTAGTTTTGACTGCTTTACTGTTCTGATGCTTCCGGAATCGAAGCTGCGAGATGCTCCATCGCGTCGTCAACGGCCTTCGCTTCCTCATCTGTCAGATCACCTAATGCAATCACATTCTTGGTGGCAGTAATCAGTTCTTCTACGCTTGGTCGAGAGTCAGACATAGTTCAGCCCTCCTTGCTTCGTTCACGAAACCACTCGGGTGTTACCGTGGCTGCGGCGCAAAGAGATGCGTCTTCAGCTCCTCCAAATAGTATTCAACCATCTGCCGTTCCTCAGGTGATAACTGCGGATGGGTTGGAGACATCACCGAGGAGAGTAAATGCTCACAGGACCGGGTGTAGTCGAGCACTTCTTTGCGTAGAGGAGAGGAAAGAGGAGTAGGAGCCGCCATCAGGCACCCGCCCTTTCTCACAAGGTGGCGGCGGAGGCCATCCATGACCCGACGGCAGGATGTGGTTGGATTGTGGATCATCAGAGTACGTGCCGGTACCTATACGAGTCAACCTGAAAGATGAGCAATGAACACGCGGAGAAGGGAAGGAACGTCTCAGGTCTCATCCCAGTACGGCCTTGCAGTCGTATCAGGGTAGTATGCTAGCTCTGGGATTTCAGTTGAACTACACCGTTGTAGGAAGTACAATCCGTTCCGCTTGAGACACCTGAGACGCCAGTGGCAAGACTGGAATCTCAGATGCTCTCACGGTCCTCCGAGTTGTACTCGGTCAGACATCCCTTAACAGGGGTTCTGAAGACTGCTCATCGTGCCTCCCTTCTGCGACGGCCTCAGGTCTCAATCCTCTAAGAGATTGACCTGAGGTCTTCGTGTTTCTGGTCCAGTACATATAGCTTTCACAAAATTCTGTCAACACAGCCGCTTTGACTTGCCACAGAAAGTATTGGCCCACGGTAGCAAGTGATTCCAAGAACGTCAACGGAGCCTTTAGCTCCCAGCCGTAGATTGACCTCCCCAGTGAGTTCGATTGGAGTCGTTTGGGCCTATCGAAGGGGCCATTACGATGTGTCAACCCTTGTCTGGGCGCGTTTGATCTAATAGCAGTATTTAAGGAGGAGTGAAGATGGAACCTACAACGCCGTTCACAGAGAGAAGAGAATACGCACAAATAAGAAGTGGCAAGAAAAGAATCCCGAGTCCGTCCGCCGACTGAGACTCCAGTGGACGTACAATCTTCCGTTGGAGGTCTACAACACGTTGGAGGACGGACAAGGGTTCGTCTGTGCGATATGTCGAGAGATTCCAGAAGATCCAACTACAGGTAAAGGTAAAACGTTACACATTGACCATGACCACAAGACCGGGCATGTTCGAGCGTTGCTGTGCAAGGGATGCAACCACATGCTGGGAAACGCCAAGGACGATCCGACCATCCTAGAAGCAGCCGCCGCCTATCTCCGCTTCCACAACCGTGAAGGAAAGCAACAGGTCAACCACGTTGAGACGGTTCTAGGGCCTTCATGACCTCAGGGAACCGTAGCAGCTCAATCCCTTCCTTCAGCACTGACATCTTGATGTTGTTTCTGTGGTCATAGATCCTGCCGTGTACACCTTGTGCCGCATGCCCTACTAGCGTCATTCGAACTTTCTCGTTGCACCCTGCATCAGACAGCCTGGTGATGAAAGTGTGTCGGAGTCCATGAAGGACCAGACCCTTGCCGCCAAGCTTGATGTTCTTCAAGAGCCGTAGATACCAATGGCCGGTTGCCGTGCCATACTGTCCAGCAGCCAGTTTCATCTGAGGGAATAGCCTTGTCACATTTGGCTTGCTGCGAATGGTCTTCACGTAGTCCATGAAGCCAAGCTCAATCAACGAAGAATGGAGCGGAACCTTGCGCCTTGAGTTCTCATTCTTCAACGCTTGTCCTTCTCCTCTATCCGTGATGTTCAAGAAGGCTATTCCATCGTGCTCTTGAACGTCACAGAGATTGAGCTGGCAAATCTCCTCACGCCTCGCACCCGTGAACAACAGCAGCAGGATTGACCAATACCGCTCAGGCCGCTTGGTGCGCTGTCTCAAGAACTCGGCTGATGAGAACACCGTTACCAGTTCCTCATCAGTGTAGTCACGATAGCCCTGAGCTTCAGCCTTCGCGCGTTTCATACTTGGCGCAAGTCCATTCGTTGGATTGTAGTTCTCAGGCACAAACCCTTGCCTTGATGCCCAACGGTAGATCGCACCAACCATACCGATCCACTTGATGACGGTGACGAGGCGGAGCTTGCGGTCATGGAGTAAGTGTTCTGTATACTTCCGGCAGTCGTCTTTCGTGATGGTGTCTATTGGACGATCCCCACCGATGACTGAACAGAACCGCTTGAACTCATCCTTGTTCTGAGCAGCGGAGCGCGTTGAACGAGGGACATTTTCGATGTAGTAGAGATCGACAGTTTTCATGAAGGTGTGAGCTGTGGAGGGTGCAGGTTGGCTTGTGGTGGAAGCAGGACGAGTCTCTGGCCGACTGTGGCCGGTCTTCGAGGGTTCTTGAAAGCGTTCCTGAAAGTGTTCCTGAGGTCTCACGCGGGAACGATTGAAGGGCCTGTAGTGTCCATTGATCCGGTCCTTCTGAACCCGCGTCCACTCCATATGTGCTTCGAGTAGTCTCCGACACAGGAAGCTGAACATCTTGGAACCGTGATCCATCGGAGGCAATCCAGCCGATAGCAGCAGGTGATCCGCTTCGACATTCATTCGACTCCATCGGTTATCCAGATAGCTTTCATGTAGTGACTCGCTGTGAATGTCTAAGTCTTCTTCTCGGTGTTGATGCCAAGGGAAATCTTCATCAAGCGCTTCGTCCAGCCAGTCTTGAACCAAGCGGTCAATGTCGGACTTGTTCATTCTGTCACCATGACGTTTGAGAGTAATGAACAGTCGTCTGCCGATAGCTTTCCACTTCTCTGCTCGAACCCGAGCCAGGTCCTCATCGGCAGTTCTCAAGGAACGCCACACTTCAGACCGGCCAACGAGAGGCCGCAGACGAAGCGGAACGGTTACACGACAATAAAACGATTCTCGTCCAGTTGGAAGAAATACAGACATTTGGGTACCTCCAAGGTAGCGTTTGACAGGCAGCTTTCTTGTGGTACCCTGTAGATTATGAAACGGCTTGAACTGGCTCTAGTGGCTGATTTGCTGGGATTAAATGCAGGTCTTTCTAGGGGAGATCGCATTCGAGACCATATTGCTTCTGAATTGCCTCTGCGACACCCGGTGACTCCTTGGTGAGGAGCGCACAGGTGGTAAAATTCCCAACAACTTTCTTCTTGCCCCTATCGATATAGGTCCAATCGACGATTTCCGTCTTGGCGAATGAGTAAGATTGTCCCTTCTTGACCGAACGGATCATCGGGAGGTTGTCGATTCGTCCTGACCAGAGATCTCCTTGTGATTTCAGGTTGGAGACCCACAGGTATTCTTGATTGTCACCTTCGCTCACTCTCACTTTGACAGAGTACTGGTCCGTGTTGGGCGGCGGCGATCCCGCTTTTTTTAAAAAATCTTCCAAGCCGGCCCTCGCGCGTTCCATGGCTTTCTGCATCGCAGGATCCTCCTCACTTATCTCAACCGTATTATCCTTCTTCGCCTTGTCGGTAAAGGATTGTGCGAACGCAGGGGGGGATAGGGAGAATATGAGGACCACCGAAAGGGTGACGCTCAGTACCACGAATCGTTGCATACAAGCCTCCGAGAGCCTACAGGTCACCAGGATAATGTGAGCCCGCTGTTGCCGGGCCATATTGAGCCTGTCAGAATCTTAATGCAAGATCGTTCACACCTTCAGCGTCTCACAGAAC
>CAYXKP010000052.1:0-27400 GCA_964465695.1 uncultured Nitrospira sp. | reverse complement strand
CAGCTGTACCCTTGGAATCCCGAACTGATCGGCGATGGTTCGCCCATCGACAATCCAGGGGAGGTTGGTGGTTTGGCACCGATTGTCGATGACTGGTCCGGCAATTCCAAACGATGCCGCCGCCAGCTTCGGTTCGACCGACGGTGCTGGAATCGTCTCGTCCCTGTCACTCTGCCCGTCCCCCAGCGGGCTCACAGGGGAAGGTGACCTCGGTGGAGTGAGAAACTCGACAAGGATCTCTTCCAGGGACTTGTAATCCGCACTGTGAAAACTTTCGAGGCGCAGAGGTTCCACTCGCTCGGTGGTCCAATCGTAGAGCGCCAGATTAGTCTTCGTTCCTCCGATATCCCCCGCGAGAATCATGGCGTCCCTCCAAGTAGCGGTTTCTTGCGAAGGAGTTGTGAGGCCGAGTGGTCAAGCATCCACACGAGCCGACCCGACTCGGGTGATATCCGCGCCGCCGGCAATGAACGATCTGCTTCAGATTCCGGCTCAAGAATCCTGCGGACCATGTGAGCCTTGCCGGATCCCGCCACGAGGAAGAGTACCACAGCTGCATGATTGAGCACACTGAGGGTCAATGTCAGGCGAGACCTGACGCCGGTGGGAGCCTGACCAACCGTGACGATCTTATTGTGTTCCTGTAAGGCTGCTGTTCCAGGAAAGAGCGAGGCGGTATGCCCATCGTCTCCCAGGCCGAGCAGGACGAGGTCAATGACCGGTATGTGTGGCGGCGGGCTCTTGGTCAGCCTTCGAATGGCCTCCTCGTATTCCTGAGCCGCCTTGTCCGCGTCCTCAGACTCGCCCTTCATCCGACAAATATGAGCCGCGGGTATGTCAAGGGGTTGAAAGAGCGCCGTGTGAACCATTTTGAAATTGCTGTCCGGATGGTCCGGTGGGACGCAACGTTCGTCACCGAACAAGAAACACATGCGTGACCAGTCGAGCCGCACCTTCCATTCCGGGGTAGCCATGGCTTGATAGAGCGTCTTAGGCGTAGACCCTCCGGAAAGGGCCATGATGAATCGGCCCTTGGACCGAATGGTTTGTTCGCTGAGGGGAGCGATGAAAGCTGCAATATCCTGCGCCCATGCGTGAAGGTCCCCTGCAATGCGGATTTCCGGGATGACGGGCATATCAGCGGCGAGTGGTCTTACGGCGCTTCTTTGAGGCTGTCCGGCTTCGGAATGATGCCGCCCCTCCCAAGGCCGCAGTGATGGCGTTCACCGTGGCGCTTTGATCGCGGCCTAATTCAACGCGAACAGTCGGACGATGGTGTGCACTGAGTGACTCGATATCACCGGTTGCTTGTGCCTTTGCCAATGTTCCAAACGAGAACGGCTTGCCGGGAATAGCGAGGTCGGGTGCCATTCGGTCCACCAATTCCAGGAAGACGCCGATCTTGGGGCCGCCCTTGTGGAGTTGTCCGGTCGAATGGAGATAGCGTGGGCCATAACCGAATGTCGTCGCCACGTGATGTTTCGACATGAGAGCTCGACGGAGACGACCTACGGCTGTCTCGAATGGACGCGACGGAGTCGTGTACCCCAATATGGAAACGTACCTTCCGGGTTGAAGCAAATGAGTCAGCTGCCGAGCGGCTTCTCGGGGATGGGTGCTCGTCTGCTCCGGTAGCCGTCCCGTCGATTGGAAGGTTTCCAGGACTCGATTTGTGTTGTCCTTGCTTTCCTGAACATTCGGCTGATCGAACGGGTGAATGCCGAGCAAGTGTCCGGCGACGGCAGTCGCAAACTCCCACCGGAAGAACTCGGCACCCACATCATAACGATCACGGAGGTCGAGCTGCAAAACCGGTTGTTCAGCCTTGATGAGCGCTTGAACCGCTCGATCGAGCGTATGGCTCTTGTCTCCCTTGAGCTTGAGATAGACGAAGAAGCGGTCGATTCCGTAAGCGCGTGGCTTCAGAACCGGTTCTTGTGCGATGGGGATGAGGCCGGTTCCTTCTTTACCCGTACTTTCAGCGAGAAGTTGCTCGACCCAGAGCCCGAACGTGGAGAGGGACGGTGATGCGATGACCGTCACCTTATCGCGTCCGGTCTTGGCCAAGCTACCCATAGCAGCGCCCAGATACGCACCGGGATTGGCCTCGACGTCTTTGTATCCACGACACTGTTCCGCCATACCGGCCGCCCGATCCAAGAGCTTCGCAATATCGAGCCCGAGGAGTGCTGCAGGCACAAGGCCGAACAGAGACAGCACGGAATACCTGCCGCCGATATCGGCCGGATTGGTGAAGATCTCTCCAAATCCATATTCCCGCGCCATCTTTTCTAGGCCGGTGGCCGGATCGGTGATCGCGACGAACTGTTTTCCCCCATGATTTCCCTTGTCCTTTATGACCACGTTCCAAAAGTGGGCGAACAGCGACATGACTTCGATCGTGCCCCCGGACTTACTGGCCACGAGAAACAGTGTCCGTGACGGAGTGACAGCCTTCGTGACTTGCCGAATCCAGCCGGGGATAGTCGAGTCAAGAACCCACAGACGAGGAAAACCCTTCTGCGATTCAAACAGGGTACGGAGGACTTCCGGTCCAAGACTGCTGCCTCCCATACCCAACAGCACGACATCCTTGATGTTCAGAGCTTTTGCCATAACGACGCAGCGTCGTAACTGTTCCAGCTGTTGACGCATTTCCTCCTGGACCGTCAACCATCCTAAACGGTCGACGATCTCCTTGGGATCCGGTTTCCAGACTCGATGGTCCTTCGACCAGAGCCGCTCAATAATCTGTTCACGGCTCAGAACATCGAGGGCCGGTTGGACCACAGACTGGAAGGATGCGGGAAGTTTGAACCGCATAGACATAAGGAACCTCGCGGACTAGAGTCCTGTTGAGGAATTGAGGATGGCGTTTTCGTATCTTTTTCGTATCTTATTGAGCCGGTACAGAAAAGGCAACACGGACTCTGAACTCTGCTTCTCTATTTATCGGTCGGACGACGAATGACTAAGGCCATGCCGTCAACGAGAGTCCAGGCCAAGGACTGTGCATGATCGACCGAGAGTGTCAGCCGGAGATAGGCAGAGGAGTCAGATGAGCGATCCGTCCAGAGCATATTCGTCCAGTCCTTCACATTTCGCCACCCGACTCTTCCCAGGAGGACGGCGCTTTGAAGAAGACTGCCGCTTCGGATCGACGGAACCACCGTGATACGCAAGGGAGGACTGAAGGACAACACATAGTCGGTCGGCATATCCGCAAGAGAAATAGGTTCCTGCTCGTTTCCTGCGCCCGGTTCGATCTTTCTTCTCACGACCGGAGGTCGGGCAACCAATCGGTGGATCCCTTTCAGGTCATCCCGTGACCCGGCAGACCACGTAACGATAGGTATTTGATGCAGGCCGATCCCCCGACCCTTGATATAAATGGTGCTTCCGCTCAAATCTATCAGGAGATAGGTTTGAGGGCGAGACGCCAGCTTGAGTTCTTCTTCCAGGACGCGAGTGGCCTCTTTCAGCTCCTTCGGGTCGTTGAGATTCAGATCGGGAAAAGCTTCGATATCCTTGCCCCAGCTTGGTGCGGCAAAGACGAGCAGGAGGACAATGGCGCAGAGGTTCATAGAGGTATCTGCGCGCTCTTGAGGGGTCAAAAAATCATGATCGGTGTCCCTACTCGCGCGAGCTTGTAGACACCCTTAAGATCGTTGTCATTAAGCCTGATGCATCCATGCGTGACATTTTTTCCCAGCAAACGTGTATAGAGTGTCCCATGGATGAAATAACCCCTGCCGAATCCCAGCGCATATTCGCCGAGGACCCCCTGCTCGGCACGATCGGCGGCGTTTTGCGGAACCGCGAGTCCTTCCTCGATGAATGCCCAATCAGGTTTAATCCATGTGGGATTGGTTAATTTCGACTTGACGAGAAATTCTCCCCTTGGCGTGTCGAAGATCCACTTGCTGTTGCTTTCACCGGGCTTGTCGAGAATCGTACCGCTGCCGGTCGAAGCGATCGCATCCAAGACCACTTGTTCTTGGTGTTTCACATAAAGCCGGTTCCTCGCTGTATCAACCAAGATATAGGGCTGGTTCGGCATGAGCTGAAACAGCTGCTTGGAGAGCACCTTATACCGGGCTTGCAACGCACGGAGATCCACTTTTTCCTGGACCGCAGGTTGCTGAACTGGTTGGAAATCTCCGGGCGCGATGCGGTTGGAAGTCACACCACTCACGACCCATAGCACGAGCAAGACAACCGCAAAGATTGGAAGAAGGAGTCGGCCCATCGGTCTGCGCTCAGATTTCGTCTCTCCGTTGGGCGAGTTCAGATAAGGCCAAAGCCACCGCGTTCTCTTTCGTCAAGGCACCGACGATCGTGACCGGTGTTCCGACGGAGACGCCCTCGTAGAGTACAGCCATATTTGGATTATCGAGCATGATGCATCCAAGGGTCTGAGCCAAGAGCTCGTTGTCGGCTCCATGGATCTCGATTTGGCCTCCGATGCCTTTGGCAGGGCCGATCCTACCCGATTTCTTCGCGCGGTCGAACCGCCGACGATCTTCGGCATTGGGATAATCCAGCGCGAGAGCTCGGTAGAATTGCGTCTGCCCCGGACCGCGCTTGTCCGTTACACGATACCGACCTTCCGGTGTCGCGCCGTCCCCTTGGAACTGTTTTTCCAGCATGCCATTGAACCCCAACCGGACGGGATATGATAGCACCTTCCGCCCGCCTTTGTAGAGAGTCAATTCTCGGTCGGCCTTGCTTATCACGATCGCCGTGGATTCTTGGGTCCGTGACCAATTGATGGTCTGTTTGGCCAGGGTCTGCCAATAGGCGATTCGGCTCTCGTCTGCGTATCGTCCTAATTCTCGACTGAGCAAGAAAGCTTGAGCCTTGAGAGCATGATCGGCCTTCTCTGCGGCTTGGATGGCTCGTTTAAAGTCTTTTTGTTCAAAGAAAGCACGGGCCTGTTTGACAAGGAGATCCGTTTGAACGGCTTTTTCCCCCAAGAGAATGCGCCCATCGATGGATTCGACCCGCGAAGTAACGGTATGAAGCTGTTCTTCAAGGCGCGCCACCTTGGCCTGTGCCGTGCGGTGTTGCGCGGCTTGTCGCTCGTGCAGATGAGAGACGGTGCGTTCCCCAACGATATACAGTCCGCGGAGTTCATTCTCAAGATCGCTGGATTCCCATGGCCACCTGATCAGATCGTCGTCTAATTGGATGCGTGCCTTCAGAGACACCCACTGACGAACGAACTGTCCATACTCCTCAGGTGCGGCTTCCGGGGCCCGCAATGCGATCAAATCTTGGTCAATAGCTTCAAGAGCGACAAGAAGATCCGGCGGAACGGCTTGAACGCAACCGGTCAAGCCGAGGACGAAGACGATCGCGGCAAGCGTCTTATGTGTGTGGTCAGGCGCCATGCCGTACGTTACTTTTTCTTTGCAGGCTTTCCTTTTCCCACTTTCGCAAGGGCGTTCTGTATTTCGGTTGACACGCCTTGGCTCATGTCATGAATGGCTTTCGCCTGAGTTTGCGCCGCCGGATAATCTTCTTTGTCGATCGAGGCTTGAACCTGTTTCAGTAACGACTTCAGTCCTTCCACGTCGTTTTTTATGGCTTCCACCGCCGCACGATCTTTCCCCACCGGTGCCCTGGCGACCAAATCCTGGGTCGCTTTCACCGCTTCTTCAGCAACCTGTTGAGCCTGCAAGGCCGCTGCCCTGGCCTCGTCCTTCTTTTGCACTGAAGTCGCCTTGATCCGCTCACTCTCGGCTTTGGCCGAGGCGGACAGTTGTTGAGCCTTGCCGTAATCGCGAAACAATGTGAACTTTTCATCCTGATCAGCGACTTCCTTTCGCAATGCAGCAAGGGTTCCTTCTAACTTGGCGTACTCTTCAGCGCTATAGGTCGCGGCGCCACTTTCCTGTGCATCTTTGAGAGCCTTTTCCGCTTCCTGGACTTGCTGGGTGGGTGGCTCTGCACATCCACCCAGTATAACGAGAGTCAGGGCGAGGGAGATAAAGTACGCTTTTCTCAACATAGCGAAAGATCCTCCTTAACAGGTCTACTCAGAATTCAGATCAATTGTGTTTTCGTTAGGCTTTATGTAGCAATCCATAGTCTTTGCCATGGTGTTTGACAGGTGTAATCTAAACACCAACGCTACCATCAAGTGCAAGAAAGATCCGTAGCTTACCAGACTTGGACCGCCAAGCATACTGACACTCTTAAGGCATGCAGCAAGCTCAGTGCCATAGATGTTCGTCGTTGTCGGATAAAGAATCAACCTTTTTCACATATTTATGATGGTTGGACCATCCTCAGGGCTTCAGACCTGTGGCATTCTAGTGGCAGAACGCAAAAGCGCCTCAATGCTGCGGATAGTGATGACTGAGAGCAACCGTTGCCAATCGGAGATCTAGGGACCGCAAGCGCATAAATTGACAGGCTCAAGTACCTCCCCTATAATTCGCGATTCATTTAGACCCTCTATTCACAGTGGGGGAACGGAAAGGAGACTATGTCTTTCACATTTCAACAACCGTCTAATCTGAAAAAGAAACGTGAACACGGTTTTCGGAAACGTATGAGCACGAAGAATGGTCGCAAAGTACTGGCTCGCCGGAGGGCGAAGGGACGAGCTCGGTTGACTGTTTAGTCACATCGCGATTGATCACCAGGTGTCTTTCGGGTGGTTCTTCGACCTCTGGCGTTGCGTTAGACGTGCGTTCACCCACCAGTTAAACGTCTTGGTCATCTCAAAGGTCATGGACGGATGGGATGCGGCGAAGAAACTTCTCCTTTTCCAATAACACCGAAAGTACAGAGGCGAGATGTCATTTTCTTACGCAACAACCGTGACATTGAAGCCGTCAAACATCGCGGTCGCCGAGTTTCGACCGTCCTCTTCAATCTCGTGGTGTACAAGATGGATGATGACCCGAGCCGCGTCGGGATTATTGTCGGAAAACGATTTGGAAACGCGGTCCGACGCAATCGAGCCAAACGAGTATTTCGTGAACTGATAAGGCAAGTACATCCGGAATTGGTTCCGGGATGGGGCCTGCTCGTGTTCCCAAAGCCGGATGCCCTATTTCCACCCCGGGAGGGATTGCTGCACACGTGGGTCACCTCGCTTGAGCGCCTGCGGCTTCTTCGACCAAGAGGATAGAGCACTTGATATGCAATCGTTATGTCTGTGGCTGATTCAAGGATATCGCCTTGTCATTTCTCCTTTATACGGTCGCACATGCCGATTCGATCCCAGTTGTTCTCAATATGCCTCGGATGCAGTCGCAAAATACGGAGCTTTACAGGGGCTCGGCCTTGCCATCCTCCGGCTTATGAAATGTCACCCCTTCCATCCCGGGGGAGACGACCCGGTCATGTAGCGACGATTACATTTTTCTAAAGAAAGCATCACCTGTTCATGTTCATGGAAAAGCGAGTCATCGTGTTCTTGGTGCTCTCCCTAGCGATTATCTTTGGGTACGAGTACCTGCTTAACGAGCTGGGCCTCCTCCCTCAACCGACCATTTCGGACCCGGCGGAACCTTCCACAAGCGATACGTCATCTCCTCCGAGCACCGGTCCTGGATCCTTGACCTCAAACGGTTCCGCCACCAAGGAGATTACGGCGCCACAGTCCCCCGGTGGAAATGTCAGGGCTCAGGAGTCACGTAGAGCGCCTTCCGCAGCAGAATTCATCGAAGTGGAAACGGACCTCTATCGAGCAAAGTTCACCACCCGGGGGGCCGCGCTGATCAGCTGGGAACTCAAGCGCTATCGCAGCAGTTCGGATGGGAAGTCCTCGGTGCAACTCGTGCGACAAGAAGGCAAGTTTGCCGATCCACTCACGGTGACGACTGATGACGCCTCTCAGGCAAAGGAATTAAGCGAGGGCGTTTACAAGGCTGAAAGGGATTTTACGGCCTTGGACCAAAGCCACCCCACGGGTCATATAACTTTCTATTATGAAAGTCCCGCGACCGGGCTACGCTTAGAGAAACAACTGACCTTCCACGCCGGTAGTTATATTGTTGACATCGCCCTGAAATCCAGCGGACTCGCCGGTCCGGTGAAGATCGGATTAGGGACCAATTTCGGAGTGGTGGAATGGGGTGAAGGGTTCATCGGTTCTGTCGGTGCAGCCTCGCTTATTGACGATACGATTGAAACGGACGCGCCGGAATCCGATGTCGAGCGCAAGGGCTCCGTGAAATGGGTGGCGCTGCAAGATAAGTATTTCATTGCCGCACTTATTCCCAAGACCAGCGCGTCCGCGTTACCCAGGAAGCAAGGCGACAAGCTCGTTTCCACTGCGGTTCGCTTGGCATCCGATTCGTCCGGAGCGCCTCTTGAGCTCCAATTGTTCGCCGGTCCCAAGGAGTATGACACACTGCAGAGTTTACAGATTAGGCTTGAAGATACCATCGATTTTGGCTGGTTTCTGTTCGGCAGTTGGGACATGGTCAGGGCGGTCGCAAAACCCATCTTCTACGTATTGCGCTATATCAATGATTACACGCATAACTATGGACTGACCATCATCCTGCTGACGGTTATCATCAAACTGTTGTTTGTTCCCCTGCAATACAAGAGCTACACATCCATGAAGCAGATGCAGGGGATCCAGCCGAAGGTGGCGGCTCTCCAGGAGAAATTCAAGGACGATCGTGAGCGTTTGAACAAGGAACTCATCAAGCTCTACCGCGATCACAAGGTCAATCCCGTAGGCGGCTGTCTCCCTATGATCTTGCAGATGCCGGTATTCGTCTCCCTGTTCAATATTTTGTACATGACCATCGATTTGCGCCAAGCGCCGTTGGGATTGTGGATCAGCGATCTGTCGGTTCAGGATCCGTACTACATTCTGCCCATCATTATGGGAATCAGCATGGTGGTCATGCAAAAAATTCAACCGACGACCATGGATCCCACTCAGGCGAAAGTCATGCTGATGCTACCGGCGGTCATGACGTTCCTGTTCATCAATTTTCCTGCCGGCCTCGTGTTGTATTGGTTGACCAATAACGTCCTCACCATCGTGCAACAGTTCGTCACTGATCGCTTCATCTATCGAACGCCACCCACAGCCCCGACTGCAGATGAGCAAGGTGATAAGAAATGATGTTCTGACCCTTGTGGTCTGATGTGACTGATCCTTCCGAGCGTGTGTGAATATGCCGGACATTGGAACGCCAGACGATACGATCTGCGCGATCGCTACACCCAGCGGTGAAGGCGGTATCGGCATCGTTCGCATAAGCGGGCAGCATGCCGTGGATGTAGCGAATCACGTCGTTCGACTGCGTTCCAATCGATCGCTTCATGGAGTCGCTTCTCACAAGCTGCATCTGGCCGATATTCTCGTTCCTCCCATGCCGTCACTCACTAGCCGGTCGGCTTCCGAGGCATCTCAGTCAGCCGAAGAAATAGTCGACGAAGCCCTGGTCGTCTACATGAAGGCACCCCGATCGTTTACCGCAGAGGACGTCGTTGAAATTCATTGCCACGGAAATGGGTTCGTGCTTCAACGGGTCTGTAAGGCGTGTGTCGCGGCCGGGGCCCGGTTCGCACAGGCAGGAGAGTTTACCAAACGGGCTTTCTTAAACGGTCGCTTGGATTTATCTCAGGCGGAGGCCGTGCTGGACACCATCAAAGCCAAGTCCGACCTCGGCCTCAAATTAGCTCAGCGCCAACTCCGTGGGGAACTCGCGCAGCAAATCCACCGATTGCGCACCCGTCTCGTGGGTGTGCTGGCTCACCTCGAAGCGGGAATCGACTTCACCGAAGAGGATATTGAGTTCCTCCGGCGTGATGAGATGATTGTGTCACTCCAGGAAACGTTGGAGCAGGTACGTCGGATGTTGGCGACTGCGGAGACCGGACGCGTGCTGCGCGACGGAGTCAGAGTGGTCATCGCCGGGGAGCCAAATGTCGGCAAATCGAGCTTGCTGAACAGGTTGCTGCACGAGAACCGAGCGATCGTGACGGACATCCCCGGTACGACGCGCGACGTGATCGAAGAATCGATCGTGTGGCAAGGACTGCGCGTGACATTGGTCGACACCGCGGGGATACGCGATACAACCGACCTCGTCGAACTGGAAGGCATCCGACGGTCCAA
This sequence comes from uncultured Nitrospira sp., assembly GCA_964465695.1. Classification (GTDB taxonomy): domain Bacteria; phylum Nitrospirota; class Nitrospiria; order Nitrospirales; family Nitrospiraceae; genus Nitrospira_D. Next base: position 17,298 of record CAYXKP010000052.1, on the reverse strand, counting down.
GGAAGCTCAGGACCAGGCAGATATCGTCTTACATGTCATGGACGGCACTCGACCGACACCGATAGACCTGGTGAATCTCCACCATCCTTCCGCTGGCCCGAAACATGTATTGGTCATCAATAAAGTCGATCTGCTCCCGGCGGACGCGGTACAACGGCTGGCGGATAGTTTTAGCGGGTGCACAGGGCACGAAGTCCTTCACATTTCGGTTCGAACGGGCGAAGGGCTGGAGGGATTGAAGGAAGCTATTTGGGCACAATGTATGACACCGTCTTTTGAATCGATTGATGATGTCATGATCACTCGTCTTCGGCATCGCGTTGCGCTCGAGCGTGCTGAGGCGGCGCTCAGGGAGTCTCTGATCTCGATCGACGAGGGCCTAGAGCCGGAGTTTGTGGCCGTCGATCTTCGAGAAGCCGCAGATGCGCTGGGCGAAATCGTCGGGGTCATTACGTCGGACGACGTGTTGGACCGAATTTTCTCCGAATTTTGTATCGGCAAATAGAGGGACCGATGGCCACTGTATTTGATGTCATCGTCGTCGGGGGCGGTCATGCCGGCTGCGAAGCGGCGCTCGCTGCGGCCCGAATGGGGGCGAAGACCTTGCTCCTGACGATGGAGCTGGGACGAATCGCGCAGATGTCGTGCAATCCCGCGGTCGGGGGAATTGCCAAAGGGCACCTCGTCAAAGAAATCGATGCGCTCGGCGGTGAGATGGGGCGGAACACGGACCGCTCCGGGATTCAATTCAGATTCATCAACACAAGCAAAGGTCCGGCGGTGCGGGCGTTGCGTGCCCAGTGCGACAAGTCGCTGTATCGCATGGCTATGCAGGGGACCCTCGCATCCCAGCAACACCTCACCCTGGCAGAAGGAGTCGTGGATCGACTGCTCGTGACAGGAAATACGGTAACCGGGATTGTGACCGGCGCAGGCGAAACAATCGATGCCAAGGCGGTCATACTGACATCGGGTACATTCCTTAAGGGACTTATCCATATCGGGTTGCATCATTTCCCGGCGGGCCGTGCAGGAGAAGCTTCGGCTGAACATCTTTCCGATTGTATGAGGGACCTCGGGTTCGAGCTGGGGCGTCTTAAGACCGGGACCCCTCCCCGGTTAGATCAGGCGACGATTGATTTCTCTGTGATGATTCCTCAGCCCGGTGATACACCTCCTCCGCCGTTCTCCTATCAAACCCGGCACATCACTACCAGGCAAATTCTCTGTCACTTGACATATACGAGCCCAGAGACACACGACATGATTCGAAAGAATCTCGACCGCTCGCCGCTGTACAGCGGCGTCATTGAATCCACCGGACCCCGGTACTGCCCCTCCATCGAAGATAAGGTCGTGCGTTTTGCTGAAAAGGAACGGCACCAGGTTTTTATTGAGCCCGAAGGCCTCGACTCGATCGAATTTTATCCCAACGGTATTTCAACCAGCCTGCCGGTTGATGTCCAGGCCGCTATGCTAAAAACTATCCCCGGATTGGAGCAGGCCCAAATACTCAAACCAGGCTATGCGATCGAGTACGATTACTTTCCTCCCCGCCAACTCTACCGGACCCTCGAAACAAAGCTGGTCGCAGGGCTCTATCACGCCGGGCAAATCAACGGGACGTCCGGGTATGAAGAGGCCGCGGCGCAGGGTCTAATTGCCGGGATCAATGCGGTCTTGAAGTTGCGGGAGAGGCCTCCTCTCATTCTCGACCGGTCCCAAGCCTACATAGGAGTCCTCATCGATGATCTTATAACAAAGGATGCCTACGAACCGTATCGAATGTTCACGTCGAGAGCGGAGTATCGATTGCTTCTTCGTCACAATAACGCAGATCTTCGGCTCATGCCGCTTGGATACGATATCGGTCTGATCCAGGATGAAGCGTACGAGAGGTTTTTACGGAAGCGACATTTGATCGAAAGGGAGATCGACTACCTCAATGCAGTCAGACCGACATTCACTGAAGAAATCCGTTTGCAAACCAAAGGTACGTATCTGGAGAATGCATCCTCTGCTATGACCATGGCACAACTTCTTCGTCGTCAAGGGTCTAACTACCGACAACTTCTACGAATTTTTGGAATGGATTCTATTCCGGATGATGAAGTTGGTGAAGAAGTCGAGCTCCAGATTAAGTACGAAGGTTATGTGCGTCGGCAAATTCAGCAAGTTGAAAAATTCAAGAGGCTTGATCAAAAATTGATCCCTCAAACGTTCAATTACAATGCTGTTCCCGGATTCTCGAGAGAAGTTCGAGAGAAGTTCAACAGGGTAAGGCCCGAGACAGTCGGCCAAGCATCGAGAATATCCGGCGTGACCCCTGCTGCTATATCTTTACTGCTTGTTGCGATAGAAAAGAACAGGCGACAATTTCCTGCCACTCAACAGATTGCCTCATAAAAATATGCTGCTGCCCTCTCTTCCCTATTGACCTCACTGACACATCAGCGTAATTGTTCCACGTGGAACATGAAAGCTCGGCTTTCTTACTTTTACAGGAAAGCTCGGCGGATATCGGCGTGCCGCTCAGCATTGAACAGGTGCAACGGTTCGTGGTCTACCTCAATCAGCTTCAACTCTGGAATCAATCCATCAATCTCACCAGTATCACTCTAGATGATGAAATTATCATCAAGCACTTTGTAGATTCGCTCGCTGCACTCAGAGCTCACAATATCGAGGTCGGGGCCGGGCTGCTCGATGTCGGAACTGGTGCTGGGTTTCCTGGAATTCCTCTGAAGATCGTACGACAGGATTTGAATATTACGCTCCTGGAGCCAGTGAAAAAAAAAGTCTCTTTTCTTCGACTCATAATAGGGCTACTGCGGCTTGAAAACGTCGCGATCTTCGAAGGGAGTCTTGACGAATTCATGAGTGTATGCCCGCCATATTCATCGTTCGATTATGTAACTACGCGCGCACTGAAACACGACTTAATTCTCCGCGACGGCACAAGGCTCCTTCGACGAGGTGGCAAAGTAATCCTCTATTCTTCACAGGGGATTATGCCGGAAGATCTATCTCCCGAGTGGTTATTGAGGAATGAATATGCATTTAAGCTTCCTAAAAGCTATGGGCGGCGAGTTATTTCGGTCCTTACACCTGCGGCATAACTTAACCTCGATGTTCCACGTGGAACAAATCCCGATGCCATGGAGCGCCTGAATGGGGAAGGTTGTTGCAATCGCGAATCAAAAAGGTGGGGTCGGCAAGACTACTACGGCGATAAATCTTTCATCGTCAATTGCTCTAGAAGGAAGGTCCGTACTGCTTATCGATATGGATCCCCAAGGAAATTCAACGAGCGGTCTCGGTATTGAACAGGGAGCTTTGAAGAACACCACTTACGATTGTCTTGTCAGAACCAGTACGATCCAAGAATCGTTGATTGACACATCGGTGCAAGGTCTCTCTCTCTTGCCGGCTAGCGCAGATCTTTCAGGTGCTGAAGTCGAACTTGTCAATGTTGAAGGACGTGAAGGCCGTCTCAGAACTGCCATCGGCGACGTCCGAGGAAAATATGACTTTATTTTTCTCGATTGTCCTCCGGCTCTTGGAATACTCACCATTAATGCGCTTACTGCCGCCGATTCGGTTCTGATACCGGTCCAATGCGAATACTACGCGATGGAAGGCCTGACCAGACTCCTTGGAAGCATCGACCTCGTTCGGCAATCGTTTAACTCAAACCTTGCCCTAGAGGGAATCGTCCTAACGATGTTTGATTCACGCAATAGCTTAGCCAGGCAGGTCGCCGAGCAAGTACGGTCTCACTTCGTCGATAGAGTTTATCAAGCCGTCATCCCGCGCAATGTCTCGCTCGCAGAAGCTCCGAGCTATGGTCGGCCGGGAATCTTATACAACGTGGCTTCCGCCGGTTCTCAGGCATACGTAAATCTAGCTAAGGAGTTTATATCCCATGGAGAAAAAAGCCCTCGGTAAAGGTCTGGGCGCTCTTCTACCATCCCCCAAGGTGAGCCCACCAACGGAGCCCGCCGATGTCCATCGGATACGCATCGAAAATATCGTGCCCAATCGCTATCAACCGCGGCACACCTTCCCGCAGGATGAACTTGCCGAACTGACGGCTTCCATCAAGGAAAGCGGCGTGCTACAGCCCATTATGGTTCGCCGCAAGGGTGACGGCGTCTACGAATTGATTTCCGGAGAACGCCGATGGCGCGCGTCGAAGGAAGCCGGTCTGGAGACTATCCCTGTCGTCATTCGTAACTGCAGTGACCAAGAGGCCCTCTTACTGGCCTTGGTGGAGAATCTTCAACGAGAAGACCTGAATCCGATGGAGACGGCACGGGCGTATTCCCGCATGATGACTGAATTCGGGCTTACTCAAGAGGCGATTGCCTTCAAAGTCGGTCGTGATCGCTCCTCCGTCGCAAACTTCGTTCGACTGATCCACTTACCCTCCGAGGTACAGGAACTCGTCGAAGGAGGCACCCTGACGACCGGCCATGCGAAAGCCCTTCTCAGCCTTCCATCCGCGGAGGAGCAGCTCCGGATCGGGAAAATGGTGGCCGCTGGAACTCTTTCCGTCAGAGAAACGGAAAAAGTTGTAGAGCTCTCCCTTGTACGAAAGAAGCGGCAACCGAGAAGTCCCCGCAGTTCACCATGGACCGATCTTGAAGCCCGATTACAAAAACGCCTTGGCACTAAAGTGACGATCCATCCTCACAAGCAGGGAGGGAAGGTCGTTATCCACTATTTTTCCCATCAGGAATTGGACGGAGTTGTAGAGACCCTACTGAATTAACAGGCACCTCGGCTCCCGAGCCATGTAGTCGCCCTAAAAATGGATCTTGTTGCTTTTTAGGCATATCGACGCTAAATATCTGAACGGAACAGACCGATACGGTCCTTAACGATAAGGACTCTGCTCTAATCAGATCCGCTATCCCAAATCGTGAGAGGAGGCGAGCGTATGTGGAAGGACAAACAAGACGGTCGGCGTTCCGATGACGTTGATATTGAAGGCAACGGATCGAGCCTGGAGCCTATGCGACACGACTCGGGGCAGCAGGATGTCAGTGCGTTTGTCGGAAAAGGTGTCGTGTTCAAAGGCACCATCACCTACAACGGGACCGTGCGAATCGATGGAACTCTTGAGGGGGAAATCCATACAGACGGCATCCTATTGGTCGGCGAAGAAGCGGTCATTACGGCGAAAGTTACGGCCGGTACCATTGTCTGCAAGGGAAAGATAACGGGGGATATCAATGCAAAAGATAAGATGAAGTTGCGCGCTCCTGCCATTATCAACGGCGGCGTCACGACACCGATGCTCTCCATCGAAGAAGGAGTCCTCTTCAACGGCACCTTAGAGATGGAGCAGGTTGCTTCCTCCTTGAAACGTGAAACACCTCCTCTTCATTCAGTCGGAAGTTCCAGTGAACCTGCCATTCGGAGGGTCTCCGCTTAGCCATGTGATACACTAGACGACAAAGAGAGGAGGCTCTTTCATATCGGCTTACCGAACGAGCCTCCATTCCAATCTACCCTCCATTAGAAGGACAGTGCCTCGTCGGTTTGTCAGAAGGAGCAAGCAAAGCTGATGTGGGCCCTAAGCGATAAATCTGCTCAAGACTCAAGCAACAGCGATAACTTTACGTTCCTTGGAAAAGGAGTAGATTTCAAGGGCATTCTCAATTTTGATGGAACTGTCCGCATCGACGGCCGTGTTGAAGGAGAAGTGCACACCACCGGTACCCTCATTATCGGAGAGCAAGCCGTTATCAAAGGCATTCTTTCAGCCGGCACCCTCATGACGAGCGGCAAGGTCAACGGCACCGTCACGGCCACTGCAAAAATCCAGATCCTTAAACCAGGGATTCTTATCGGCGATATTCGCACACCGGGCATCTCGATCGAGGATGGCGCCCACTTCCATGGCATGTGTGACATGGGGGCTCATAAGTGGGTCGACGAAACCCCGTCGTCCAAGAACGTTCAAGATTTGGGGAATTATCGCGGCAAAGCTCGGGCGACAGACCTCTAGCCCTTATCACCTGTACCCGGTACAATGCTCCTTCAATGACTCGCCCTACCGTCCTTCTCGGTATGAGCGGCGGAGTGGATAGCTCCGTCGCCGCCGCACTACTCGTCCGCCAGGGATACCAGGTGCACGGCATCACCTTGCAGGTATGGGAGCACGAGGATGAAACGGTATCCCCGTCCAAAAAATGGCAAGAACGAGGATGTTGTAAGGTCGGCATCGCTAAGCATGTCGCCAACCTTCTCAACATCTCCCACGAAGTCATTGATACCCGTGAGGCATTTCGAAAAGGAGTGATTGACGATTTTCTCCACGGCTATACGACCGGCACGACTCCCAACCCATGCGTCCGTTGTAACGAGAGAGTGAAGATACGGAGTCTCATGGATCTTGCGACCGCGCGAAACATCCAATACGTGGCGACAGGACATTACGCTCGTCTTCACACTAGCCACGGTACGTCACTCTTGGCCCGGGCCATGGACGATCATAAAGATCAGACCTACTTTCTCTACCGCGTCCATTCTCAGTGGTTGTCCCGACTGCTGTTCCCTCTCGGCCACTTGACCAAATCGGACGTCTGGAAAGAAGCCGAAGCCATGGGGCTTCCAGCCGATGAGCTGAAGGAAAGTCAGGAGATCTGCTTTGTGACTCAAGGAGACTACCGTACCTTCATCGAGAAGGAGATTCCCGAAGCCAAGAGACCCGGACTCTTTATCGATGAAGCAGGTCGGCCCCTCGGCCGACACGACGGGGTTGCGTTCTACACACCGGGTCAGCGCCGGGGTCTTGGCATTGCCACTGGGCAACGGCTCTATGTTCAACGAGTACATCCCGCTACTAATACGGTCGTCCTCGGATCGGAAGAATGTCTGAAGAGACAGGAATGCACGGTGGGCGATCTCAACATCTTGGCGCCCTATGTATTGGAGGGCCAAACCGAAGTACAGATCAAAGTCCGCTATGCCACTCCCCCGACACCTGCCGTTCTCTCGCCATTGACGTCCTCGACTATCCGCGTTCAGTTCAGGAACGCTCAACGAGCGTTAAGTCCCGGCCAATCCGCGGTCTTTTATGAAGGAGACCATGTCCTGGGAGGAGGAATTATTCAACCATTCTGAACTCCCCTATCAGTCTCTCTTCTTCTTGACTTGTCCTGTGATCTTCCTATAGCCTTCGCAGTGACTGGAGTGGACGTGAAACCCCTCCATGTGAAGGGGTCTAACCAGTAGAAGTCCATGCTTCTCGCATTCAACTGAGGTTTCAATGTTCGGTTCATTCGGATGGATGGAGTTATTGCTGATCTTGATCATTGTTTTGATCATTTTCGGCGCCGGTAAACTTCCGCAACTGGGGGAGGGCCTCGGTAAAGCCATCAAAGGCTTCAAGAAGTCCGTGCATGAGGCCGATGCCATCGACGTGACACCGGCTGAATCGTCACAGCAAGCCCAGTCGCAGACCGCCTCATCCCATCCGGTGAGCGGACAATCAGAAACTACACCATCACCCACTTCCCAAGCGACGCAACCCGGTCAGGTGAAACAGGGGTAACGGCCTGAGTGTGCTGTGACGACTGGACAGCGGGAGATTAACGACATTACCTTTACTACCCTGAATCATGTTTGGACTGGGAGCCGGCGAGGTCTTAATTATTTTGGTGATCGCTTTTCTCCTATTTGGTCCAAAACAGCTCCCTGAAGTCGGACGCCAAGTCGGCAAAGCCATCAAGGGCTTTAAAGATACGGCCGAGGATCTTCGCAAGTCGGTGGAGCCGGAACTGAACATGATTCACCAAGAAGTGAAAATGGTCGAACAGGACTTTCAAGCGTCCATGAAAGAAGCCGAAGAAGAAATCACTGCTGCGGGTAAGCAACCGGAAGAAACTCCCGGTTCCCTCAGCAAGTCGGATCGCATGTAACCAGATATGATCAGTGCGGTGGTTGCAGGTAGAGGACACGGGCAACATAGATCTCCCTCTATTTTCCCCCTCTCATCGAACCTTCCCATTGACGATTTCATACGGGAATCCAGTTACCAATTTTCTTACTCGCGCTGAATACGCACGCGACTCGGCTCTTCTCTTATCCTGCTCATGGATACCGTGACGGCCATTGCTAACTCCACAGGTCGGGCACCTCGGAACACGGCCATCCTCACAGTCCTCACGGCGGCGGTCGGCCTCTTTGCCCTTTGCGGTCCGGCCCAGAGTGCGTTCCAATTACCGGAAGGCGAAAAGATCACCAATCCCATCGTCATCGGGCGCGGGATACCTCAGAAAGAGGCCTATGAACCGTTCGACCCGAAGATCGGCAGAAATTTCGACCTCAGAAACCTCTGGATCCGCGCCGATCTCCGCGTACGACCTGAATACCGCAACCATGTTTGTTTCGGCGGTGGGATCGGCGCAGCCGGGCAATGTAACGCCCCGGACCTTGTCCCTAATAGCCTGACCGGGAAAGCCAATGATCAATTCGTCCAGCAGATGACCCGATTGGGCATCGGCTACGATCTGTCTCCCGATGTCAATTTTTACTTGGAATTCATTGATTCACGTACTTGGGGGGGGAACGGGACTCCCGTCGGCGCCGGAGGAGCGGGGAATAACGGAGACCCCATTATCCATACGTGTGGTTCCACGCCGAGCCAGGGTGGACGACCGGTCTGTTCCCTCGGCATACGGGCCGGATACATGTTGATCCGAAACTTCGCCGGCGTCCAGGGGTTAGGCTTAAAGGCCGGACGTCAGTACATCGTATTCGGAGACCAAAGTTTATTCGGCCACTTCGATTGGGCCAACACGGGTTTCTCCTTTGACGGCATCATGATGCAGTACAGCCACAGCATCATGGACACCCACGCCGGCTGGTTTCGAACGGCGGAAACGGACCTTTTACAAGGGGCGCCTCTCGGGAGCGGGAATCCCAACATCGGAGGGACAGGCCAGGCAAGAAATGCCGCCGGTGATGCCGACTTATTTATTTTCTACAATCAAATCAAAACGGTGCCCGGATTTCTCATCGAGCCGTTCTACGTCTACTACAAGAGCAATCTGGGGGGAGGAGATATTTCTTCTCAAGGGCTCGGCACCCCGAAGCACGGCAATCAAACCCGCCATTCTGTCGGAGGACGGGTAGCTATGAAAAAGGGCTATTTCGATGCGTCCAGCGAAGTGGTCTATCAATTCGGGCAGATGGGCGATACCGCCGCCAGTGCAAGCAGCCTGTGCGGCGATCCCGGCGGCGAAGGCAAATGCCTCCATATCAATGCCTGGGCCACCAGAAACTGGATCGGGTATACCGCCTTCAACCTGCCGGGGAAACCTCGCATCGCCTTCAATTTTGACTATGCATCAGGCGACGGCCGTGCGAATTGTACCTTAAACGCGGCCTACGGCGACTGTAAAACTGCCAACACCTTTGAAAACTTCTTTCCCACCAACCACATTCACATGGGGTACATGGATGTCATGGCGTGGAAGAACATGATGAGCTTCTCCGGTAATTTCCAAGCGCGCCCGACCAAAGACGATCATATCGAAGTGTGGTACACAAACCTGCACTTGGCCAATGCCCGCGACAATTGGTATCGCGCAAGCCAGGGAGTCTACGTCTTCTCACAACCGGACAATACGGAAACCCATATCGGCGACGAAATAGACGTCGTCTGGACACACTTCTTTATGAGCGGCATGGTGGCCTTTCAAGCCGGCTACGGCCACCTGTGGCCGGGATCGTATATCTCACGCAATTTGGGCCTTCGGGCGGTAGGGCAAGATTGGGCTTACGCACAGCTCTGGATAAACTTCTAGGGCACTCGCACTCATTCGAAACGGCCCGCCTTGGCAAACCGTTCCTGAAGCTCGCTATAGTTTTGCGTGACGGGAAACCGAGGAAATTCTTTCGGTAAATGATCAGGGGGGCGGAAGAAAAATCCCGCATCGGCTTCACCGAGCATCGCGGTGTCGTTGTACGAATCTCCGGCGGCCACAGTAAAGAAATTCAGCGATTTGAGCGCCGCGACCGCATGCTTCTTCGGGTCCTGCATTCTCATGTGGTAGTTCACGATGCGGCCGTTTCCGTCGATTTCCAGCTGATTGCAGAAGAGAGTGGGAAAGCCAAGCTGCCGCATGAGTGGCCGGGCGAATTGATAGAACGTGTCGGACAAAATGACGACCTGACAGCGCGTCCGCAGCCATCCTAAAAAGTCGATTGCCCCTGCTAAAGGGCCCATTTTTTCGATCACATCTTGAATGTCTCCGATCTTCAACCCCTGCCGATCGAGTATGGCCAGCCGCTGTCTCATGAGCTTATCGTAGTCCGGCATCTCACGGGTCGTGATCTTCAAGTCATCGATACCCGTCTTCACCGCCACATTGATCCATATCTCCGGCACCAGCACCCCTTCCAGATCCAAACACACCACCACGGGTTTTTGCATGTGCGAACTCTCCTCTTCATTACGCAAGGGGACATCGGCGCTGCGGGTCAGGAGGCTGCATCACGGGGAGTTCCGGTAAACGTGCGACTCACAAAATGCCACACCTTGTCCAACGCCTGATCGAGTAACTCCGTCCCTTTCCATGTCTGCTGATTATCCGCCCGGTGACATTCCGCCCAATCCAATGCCAGCGGAAGTGGAATCAAGCTCGTTGGAGATCCGGCCAGTTGTCGCCACAGTAATCCCAACACCGTGCTGACGCGCACCGGGGCGGAAATAGGCTCGACACGATTGTTGATCAGATCATCACACCGCTCGGGCGGGGACGTTACCAGCAGCTCGCGACAAGCCGCGGGACGCTCGTCATAGATCGCACATTCCTCCTCTTCCAAAAACGGACAGGGGATCCGCAGCGCATAGTACTCGCGATTCAATTCTTCCAGTGCGTCATCGTCCGGCGGCTCGGGAGCATGACATAGCTCCGAAAGCCGCTGCCAGATACCATGCATCAACAACTGAGATTTTGCAGCCGTGAACCGTGCCGAGATACGAGCCTGTTGCTCGGTCGGCCGTGACTGAACCCACTCACGTAATACAAAGGCTTCCGGGGCAGACAGCGGCACCAACATCCGACAGCATGCCGCGCACCCCTTGTGGCAGGAGGTTACTTTGCCGGCAGCGGCGGAACGAGCCGCTTCGAGTGCCTGCGTCTCTTCACCTAAACGCCGCATCAAGGGAACGATCGCGGTGACTGGTACGAATGCCGTCGGGACCTCCACGGCGGTGGTGATCTGACCAGCTGGCGTGTTGAGCGCGATTTCAAAGCGCTCGGTTCTGTGGGCGATCATCTTGTCAGTTCTGTTATTGACATACTTTGACAGCAGAAGAAACTAATATGCCGACGCACAATGAATCAAGTGCGATGGGTCCATAGCTCTGACAGGGGGACAGAAAGCTATCTCATTGATCGAAAAGGCAGATGCCACGTCGTCATGGCCGGCAAGACCCATACGTAGCAGAAGGCCACGGCAGATCCTACCGGTTCGTTGGCCCTACCCCAAATGGACTCCCGCATAAGGCCATCTTTGGGCCTTGCGCCGCCCATGAAAAGGCGTAACCTTTCAGCGCGCGGGTACACCGACCCTGCCGAACATGAGGTAGCAAGCGAGAGATCGTCGCTCATAGCGAGTCAGCGAGGTGTACCCCCGCCCAAATCACCGCCTCACATGTGCTGCACTCCACAGAACAATCCACACGTCGAACACATGTACATTCGGATCGCCACGCGCATCTGATCTTGCTCCTTCCATAAGGAAGCTCGATAATAGCGCATGGGACAGCCTCTCATGTTTTCGGGCCATGTCATTGGTTTACTCAAAGAATACATGCGCGACCTTGTCGACCAAGCCACGCAAGAGCAGCATGCCCAAGAACAATTCGGCTTCGCGTCACTGCCCTATCGTCCCGATCAGGCCATTTCCGACCTCCTCGCCTTGCTGGACGATCGCATCGAATCAGAAGGCATCCAAGTCGGCATACCGGAACGTTTTCTGCATGACATGTGGATCCTCTGCGATGAAGCTGTAGGTTCCATCTCAAATCGCATCTGGTTGGAAGGAAATCTTGGCGGTTCGAGCATGACCAGAGCCCGAACAAGGGAGCTGACCTATCGGGCCCTGATCGAGTTTATTGAATCTCGTTCACGAGAAAGAAGCTGACGCATGCTATCCTCCGCCATGCGGCCCTTTATTCTGATTCACGTCTGCAGCCTGCTAGCCGCCACAGCGTGGGGGGAACCGACAAAGAGCACGGACGAAGGACATATCGTCTCATTAGCTCCCGTCGTGACTGAAGGTCTTGTAAATCCGGTCTTCCTCACGCATGCCGCCGATGGATCCGGGCGACTCTTCGTTCTTGAGCAGCCCGGTCGCATTCGTGTACTGGAAGGGCAAGCGCTTCTTCCTGCTCCCTTCCTTGACATCACGAAACAGGTTCTCTCCGGTGGAGAGCGGGGTTTGTTGGGGCTCGCGTTTCATCCGGACTATCACCGTACCGGACGGTTCTTCGTCAATTACACGAGGAAGCCGGACGGCGCGACTGTATTGGCTGAATACCGTAGAGGGGCCACAGCTACCTCTGCCCTCCAGGCAGAGCGGATTCTGCTGATCGTGCCTCAACCCTATGCCAATCATAATGGTGGAATGGTCGCCTTTGGACCAGACGGATACATGTACATCGGCCTCGGTGATGGAGGATCAAGAGGCGATCCCGACAACCGCGCGCAAAACCCCGAAGACATCCTCGGGAAGATTCTGCGAATCGATGTGGATCGAGGTGATCCGTACGGCATACCGAATGACAACCCATTCGCGAAGACAGGCGGACGCCCTGAAATATATGCCCTCGGGTTACGGAATCCGTGGCGCTTTTCATTCGACGTCGCCACGGGCGACCTGCTGGCCGCCGATGTCGGTCAATATAAATGGGAAGAGATCAATCTGGTCGTCCGCGGGGGCAATTACGGCTGGCGGGCGATGGAAGGGGCACATTGTTTTCATCCCTCCACCGATTGCCGGACAGCCATGTTTCAACTTCCCATCTCAGAATATTTCCATGATAACGGCCGCTGTTCGATTACGGGGGGCTACGTCTATCGCGGACGAGTCATTCCGGATCTCGTCGGCGCATATGTCTATGGAGATTTTTGTAGCGGGGAGATTTTCGCCTTGCACAAAGGCGGGACAAGTAAGGAACCCCGTCTGATATTGAAGAGCCCGCTCCTGATTTCGTCGTTTGGCGAAGATGCCGCCGGTGAACTCTACGTGCTGGATCACAAAGGCGGCGTGTACCGCCTCTCGCCTCCATGAGACGCCGGTTGTCTGCATTCCGGCAACTTCTCTTGTGTGAGTTCGGAAGAAAGAAGAGGAAGGAATGAGACCCAAAGGGTATTGGTTGATGAAGTCGGAGCCTTCTACATTTTCGATTGATGACTTGAGACAATCACCCGACCGCACAACGTCCTGGGATGGCGTACGCAACTATCAAGCTCGTAACTTCATGCGCAGCATGGCAATCGGGGACCAAGTCTTGTTCTACCACAGCAACGCCGATCCACCGGCGGTCGTGGGCATTGCCGAGGTCGTCAGACCTGCCTATCCTGATCCGACCCAGTTCGACAAGAAAGACACGCACTACGATCCGGAGAGCAAGCCCGCCCAGCCCAGATGGGACATGGTCGATATTAAATATGTCCGGAAATTTCCACGCGCGTTGCCCCTCGATGAATTGCGAAAAGAGGCCAAACTGAAGGGAATGGTCCTATTGAAGAAAGGATCGCGTCTCTCGGTTCAGCCGGTCACACCTGTCGAGTGGAGGCACATAACCACCCTGGCAGATCGAAAATGAGTTTAGGGGGATCTTTGAATACACGACTAGGGTAGCTCCCAGGTGCTCACCCTCAGGTACTGGCCTTCCCATCGTCCATATATCGATGTTGCCAGTCCAGCCAGGCATGGCCAAGTTCGTGTGCAAGAATATATCGTCGGCGGGTTACGGGAAGCCTCTTTCGCACGTAGATCGTCTTCGTGTCATCATCCCAAATTCCATCGGCATTTGCATCGCGCTTGTCCATCTCGGCATCGGATAACTGCCGAACCGAAATCCGGTAGCCGAAGGGAAGGACAACCTGATTGGGAATGCGCAACATTTTCTTTCGTTCTTTGACCATTGTCCCCATCGTGCACCCGTCTTCCTCCCACTGTTGACTTAGCCTACCATAACAAGGCTGGCGGAGTGTTGACGTTTTTTTCTTTGTATATCAAATGCTTATGGGTTTAGACTACCTGAAAACATCCCCGGCCTAATCGGCCGCTGCACCGCCCTTAACGGTTCCCCCGTCGCCGAAATTTGTGTATGATCCTCCTATGGAATCAACCCTTGCCGAAGAATTTTCCCGGACTTATCCCAACCGGGTTTGCCTGGTTGGAGTGAAGGTCAGGAACCGCGGAGAGATCAAGAAACTGGACTCAACCGGTGTGCCGCTGCGCAACGGTGACCCGGTCTTGATTGAGGTAGAAGGTGAAGTCACCTATGGAATCGTCTACACGGAGCCCTATTCAACTCCCTTTATTCCGCCCATGCGGGCGATGAAATCCATTTTACGCAAGCCGGATCCGGACGAAGCGGCATTGATCACCAGACTGGAGCGACTCTCGCAGGAGGCTGCCGCCTATTGCCGAACGAAAGCCTCGGAACTTGGCATCCATCTCAAACTGGTCGAGGTCTATGGAGCCATCGATCGCCGGCAACTGACCTTTGTCTACACGGCTGAAGACCGGATCGATTTTAGAGAGCTGGTTCGAGACCTGGCACGTCGATTCGGCGGTCGGATCGAAATGCGCCAGGTAGGAGTACGCGAAGAAGCCAGGCGGCTCGGCGGCATCGATACCTGCGGCCTCGTCCTCTGTTGCGCGAGTTTTCTCACGGATGTGAAGCCTATCTCGGTGAAGCAGGCGAAAAAGCTGGAACTGCCGATAGACGACCCTCGCTTGCTCGGCGTATGCGGCAGGCTGAAGTGCTGTCTGATGTTTGAAATGATGGACAGCCAAGGAATGATCACATCCCAAGCTCCACAACTCATTACTCCCACCAGACCTAACTCACCATCCTCATCGACCCTCCCGTCGTAGGGTGTACTGCGCGCCGCCTTGGCTCTTGTAGGACTTGGACCGGGAAAGTCGAATCCTTTCTCGCTGAGCACTCTCTAACCGTCCGTCACATGTGGAGGTCGTTCTCTCCCTAGATGGGCTAGGTGAGAACTCCTCCGGTCTAGGAGGTTGGTTGCGATGAAAACTCGTCTGGTGTTCTTTGCTGCAATCGCTATGGCCGCGTGTAGTGAACTGGCCGTCCGAGAAACGACGGCTGGGGAGCCGGCGAGTCCGGCTGTCGGATACGACATCCATGTACAGGCGCCTCACATGATGGCAGACGGCACACCGGGCGGTCCTTTCCATCATTACTGCAAGGGCATTTCCGAGAAGATTCTCCAGTGTTTACTCTTCGAATCCACGGATCCCAAGGCTCCCTTGGTCGGGGTCGAGTATTTTGTCGCCAAAGATCTGACTCGCAAGCTTCCCGCCATTCAGTGGCACCGGCACTTCCATGATCATAAGGTAGAAATCGCAACGGGCCGAGTTCAAGTCCTTGATATGTCCCCGGACCAAGCCGCCAAGGTGGCTGAGGCGGCAGCGGGAACGGACGGGGTGATCTACCATCTATGGCAACATGGGCAGGAATTCCCCGATGGCACGGTGAGTTTTCCGCAATCCCTCGGCCACAAATTCTCCGGCTATACGGACAAGTAAGTCGACACGAAGGAGACTGATCGGGCCATGATGATGTCTTTTGTGAGAAAAATGGCGGCATGAGAAAAAGCAGGGCCTATCAGTCTAGGGTCCGGACCATGCTCACGGCCGTAGTGCTTGCCTTTTCGACGATGTCCGTCTGGGGAGCCGACGAAGCCGTATTAAAACCACGAGTCCCCGTTGATGAACTTCACGAAGCCAGAACTTGGATCAACCCGCTTCCCGCGACGGAAGAAACGATTGAAAAGGGCAAGGCGCTGTTTCAAGGGAAAGCTTTTTGTGTAACCTGCCATGGAAGAGACGGCAAGGGATTGGGGGGCGACATTGAGCCGGGCACGCTCAAAGGTCCCTTGCCGCGCGATTTCACCGATACAGAATGGCAAGCGGCCAGAACGGACGGTGAACTCCTCTGGATCTTAAAGCACGGCAGCAAAGGCACCGCGATGGCGCCGTTTATTCCGCTCATTCTCACTGAAGAAGAAGCCTGGCAGGTGTTGCGCTACGTGCGATCTTTCGACCGGACCCGGCCACCAGCGGATGTGCAACCGTAAAGGATTGCTTCTTCTCCATCTCGACCCGGTGACGGAGAGCACGGCACTGCCGGAAACCGCCGGGCAGTTCACAACTCACCCAGAGGCGATCAGGACTCGGTGGATCGGGACGAAGGTTGGTCTTGCAGGAGCGATTGCACGGTCTCACCGACCAATGCCCGTTCGACCGCCTTATCTCGGCGGCGCAAAAGGGCGGCCACCGGATCGCTGGTCTCGAGGTGGGGCAGTATCCACGGCGGGGTTCCGTTACGAACCGAATCCAGTACCTCTTTTACGAAGATCAAGTCCGGAGACTTGATGAGACTCACCCCTTCCGGTTCCTGAAGGCGGCCCACAAATCCATTTTCAATGAGACGCTCTACTTCCTCCTCCACCAGGGACAAGGGCATGTTCAGTTCACTGGACAGCTCCGGCAACTTCAACGGGCGATCGCCCTTGAGGTAGTGATGCCCCAGGGCCCGCAAAACTTTTAGGGCCAATTGTTCACGAAAGACGTACGTGCCCTGCTCCCAGAGCAGACGCGACAAATAGGCCGTGGGATATTGGTGGAAAAAGGAGAACTGTGCCCCGATCAGCACGATCATCCATCCGGTGTACAACCACAAGAGGAACAACATGAGCACGGCGAAACTCGAATAGATCGCGCTGTAATTGGCGGACGCCGCGACGAATTTGGCGAACGCTTCACCGGCGATGGTCCAGAGAACCGCCGCCGAGACACCTCCGATCGCCGCGGACCGCATGTGCACCTGAGTATTCGGAATCATCTTGTAGAAAAAGGTGAACACGGCGCAGAGCATCACAAAGGGAATCACTTCGCCGCTCCATACCAGCAGCGTCCCGAACGGCTCCATCCTCACAAGGTGCTGGACCAAGGTGTGGCTTTGGAGCGAGGCCAGCAAGCCGAACGCGCTCACGACGAGCACCGGTCCCA